>NZ_JBKKAP010000172.1:0-12612 GCF_046714615.1 Paeniglutamicibacter sp. | reverse complement strand
TTTTCCGGGTTATAAACCCCGGGGCCCTCCCCCAAAACCGCCGGGCCCCCCCCCCCCGGGGGGGGGGCCGCCCACGGCTGTCTTAGGCAGGTTCCTAGCGCAGCAGTTCGCGGATGTCGTCCGCGTTGAGCACCTTGCCGAAGCCCGCGCCCTCGTCCATGACCGAGGAAATCAGCTGGCGCTTGGAATCCTGCAGCGCCACCACCTTCTCCTCGATGGTGTTCTTGGCAACCATCCGGTAGACCATCACGTTGCGGGTCTGCCCGATGCGGTGCGCGCGGTCCACCGCCTGCGACTCGGCCGCCGGGTTCCACCACGGATCCAGCAGGAAGCAGTAGTCGGCCTCGGTGAGGTTCAACCCGAAGCCGCCGGCCTTCAGCGAGATCAGGAACACCGGTGCCTCGCCCGACTTGAACGAGTTGATGACCTCGGCGCGCTTGCGCGTGGAGCCGTCCAGGTAGGCGTACGGCACCCCCGCTGCATCCAGCCGGTCCGCCGCCTTCTTCAGGAAGGAGGTGAACTGGGAGAAGATCAGCGCGCGGTGGCCCTCGGCCAGCACGTCCTCGAGCTGCTCGAAGAGCACGTCCAGCTTGGCGCTGGGCACGTGCGCGTATTCCGGGTCCACCAGCGAGGCATCCAGCGAGAGCATGCGCAGCAGGGTCAGCGACTGGAAGATCGTGAACCGGTTCTTGTCCATGTCATCGACCAGGCGCAGCACCTTCTGGCGTTCGCGCTGCAGGTGCGTGTCGTAGACCCGGCGGTGCTCTTCGCCCAGCTCCACGTGCAGGACCTGTTCCTGCTTCGGCGGCAGGTCGGTGACCACCGCGTCCTTGGTACGTCGCAGCATGAACGGGCGGATCCGCCGGCGCAGGCGCACCAACGGCTCGGGCAGGCCCTGGCGTTCGATGGGGCGCTGGTAGTTCTCCGCAAAGCGCACGGCCGAGGGGAAGAGCCCGGGGGAGACGATGGCGAAGATCGACCAGAGCTCCATGAGGTTGTTTTCCATGGGCGTGCCGGTGATCGCCAGCTTGAAGCGGGCCGGCATGTCCCTGGCCACGTGGTGCGCCTTGGTGGACTTGTTCTTCACGAACTGCGCCTCGTCGAGGATCAGCCCTGCCCAGGGGATGTCGGCGTAGGCGTCGTCGTCCAGGCGCAGCAGCGTGTAGGAGGTGACGAC
Organism: Paeniglutamicibacter sp.; assembly: GCF_046714615.1. Taxonomy (NCBI): domain Bacteria; kingdom Bacillati; phylum Actinomycetota; class Actinomycetes; order Micrococcales; family Micrococcaceae; genus Paeniglutamicibacter; species Paeniglutamicibacter sp. The sequence goes on along the minus strand of NZ_JBKKAP010000172.1, from coordinate 11,435 downwards.
GACGTCGTAGTCCTTGGCCAGCTGTGCCAGCGACGCCGCCGCGCGCGACTCGGTGTCGGTGACCGCCACGACCCGCAGGGACGGGGCGAAGCGCGCGGCCTCGTCCTTCCAGTTGGAGACCACCGAGGTCGGGGCGACCACCAGGAACGGCGCACGCATGCCGGCCTGGGCGCTGATGCCCTCGAACGCCGCAGGGTTCTCCCACACCTGGTGTGCGTGCAGGATCAGTGCCAGGGTCTGCAGGGTCTTGCCCAGGCCCATGTCATCGGCCAGCACCCCGCCCAGTCCGTTGCGCCAGAGCGTGGCAAGCCAGCCGAAGCCCTCCACCTGGTAGGGGCGCAGGGTCGCGTTCAGCGTCGGGGGCAGGTCGGCGACGGCGGTGGTCTTCAGGTTGACCAGCGAGTTCAGTGCGCCCACCCACGCGTCGGGGCCCTCGATGCGGGAGGCCAGGTCCTCCAGCTCCTCCCACATGGAGAACTGGTACGGGGTCAGCGAGATGTCCGCTTCCTTGTCCTTCATGTCCCGCAGCCCGCCGGCCTCGGAAACCAGGGCGCGCAGCTTGTCAAAGAGCGGGTCGGTGAGGGAGAAGTAGCTGCGGTCCGGCATCAACAGCTTGGTCTGCCCCTGGATCAGGGCGCGCAGGATGTCGGCGAAGGGGATCTGCCGATCGCCGATGGAAATCAGCAGGCCCAGGTCGAACCAGTCGCGGCGGTCCGATTCCACCGTGGTGATGACCAGCTCGGGGGCCTCGGTGAGCTCATGGAACTCCGGGCGGGTCCCGGTCTCGGAGAGCACCAGGTCCTTGACCTCGGCCAGCTCCGGCAGCACGCGTCGCACGAAGTCGATGACCTCCAGGCCCTGGAAGTGCCGGGGCCCGAGCACCGCGGACTCGAAGGCCGGGTGCCGGTTCAGGATTTCCAGCACCGCGGATTCCAGGGCGGTCTCCACGAGGGTGTCGCGGTCGGCGGCATCGACGACCATGCCGTTGTAGTCGAAAACCCAGTCAACGTCGACGGTTTCCCGCGAGCCGTAGCGGATCTTGGCCACCAGCTTGGGCGGCAGCACCGCGGGCAGCTGGACGGAGGCATCGGGGCTGGTGACCCGCAACTTGCGCGCCAGGCGCGGGAAGACGCGGGAGAAGAACTCCTCGGTTTCCGCGGCCGGTACGTTCAGGGTTTCGGGGTGGTGCAGCATGGCCAGTTCGCTGTGGCTCAGCCCGCCGGGGACCTGGCCCAGAAGGATTTCGGTATGGTCCTCGTTGGCCACGTACACGCCGTGGTTGCCGATGGACCCGGCGGCACTGTGCGCATCGAGGATGAAGCCGTGCCCGCCCAGGGACACCGACGGCGCCAGGGCCAGGCCGTCCTCGGACGCCTGGGTGCCCAGGGCGACCTGTGCGGGGGAGGACAGCAGGATCCGGGTGTAGGTCCGCATGCCGACCAGCGCCACGCCCAGGGACTTGGCCTCGGCAAGCAGCTCCCAGAGCAGGGCGGAGGAATATTCGTCGAGGTAGAGCCAGTCGTTGTCCTCGCCGAAGTAGAGTTCCCCCTTGGCGCGGTGGAGCGGCACGAATTGGCAGAACCAGCGGTGCTGTTCGACATCCAGGTTCAGCCCGAAGGTCTTGAAGCTGATGGTGTTCCAGCGCAGGTTCGACCGCGCCCAGCGGTCGTCCGCGGAACGCACCACGGGGCGCACGCCCAGGCGCCAGCGCCGGGAGGCGACCTTCAGCTGCCCCACGCCGGAGCCGGGCGCCCACTGCTGGTGCGCCGAAAGCGTGGTGTCCTGCAGCTCGAATTGCAGGCCCATCTGGAGGACCGGGTGCTTGGAGTTGGGTCCGCCCAGGGACTTGGCGGCTGCCGGGGCCGGGGCGAGGAGCTGCTGTAGGGATTGCTGCCAGGCAGGCACGGCCACGGCGGTGTTGCGGTACACCACGTCCTTGGCCCGCAGGTGCATGGAGTTGGAGTAGATGAGTACTGCGGCCACGTGGCGGCACTTGGGTGCTTCCCCGCAGGGGCAGGTGGCATCGTCAATGACGCGCTCGCCCTTTTTCATCGCCAGCGTGATGCTCACCGCGCAGACGGACTCCCCGTCTTCGGACACCGTCCCGGACAGGATCTGGAGATCCGGATCCCAGAGGAACTCGCTTAGCGCGGCATCGGTGGCCAGCATCTTGCCGCGGGTAAAGGAGACACCACCAACGACACGCAGGATTTCACGCGCATCGACCATGGGAAAAGCAGATTCGGTCATCCCGCTATCGTTTCACGTTCTGCACCCCCAGCACGAACCCGGATGGGTTGAAGTGCAACATGTTTGCGCGCCAGGGACTCGAAAGTCGCCTAGTCTTTGATGTCATGAACAGCACTCCGGCCCTGCTCCCGCTCCCGCGCGTCATTGAGATTGCGTCGCTGGCCGATTTCGACAGGCACGCAGCCATTGCATTTGCCCTCACCGACAAGCGCCTGGCCGCCTCCATGCACGGCTGGCACGTGCAATCGGTTGACCTGCGCTCGCGTGGCGCGGTGCTGGAAAAGCTGCGCGCCGCCGGTTCGGTGTTCATGGGGTGCGAGATCGAGGGCAAGATCGAGCGCCGGCTGCGCGGGGGCGGCGCGCTGGTCTTCCCCGAAATCCCCGGCCTGCCCTTCGATCCCTACCGCGGGGAGCTGTACACCGGGGGCGAGCTCTATGCGGGCCTTGCTGACGGGCCCTACGAGTCGGTGCCGGATGCGCGGATCTATGCCTGGCTCTCTCACCGGTACGGGGCCGGGGCACACGACGCGCTGAACGCAGCCCTGTCCTCCACGTTGCATGACCACGCCATCGGCTCGCGGCTGGACTCGCAGATCCGCGACGGTGCCCTGGCCCACGCCCCGCTGGTGGGGGTCATGGGAGGACATGCCCAGCAGCGCGGCAGCGCAGGCTACGAGACTGCGGCCCGGCTCGGCCATGCGCTCTCCGGCGCGGGATTCATCGTGGCCACCGGTGGCGGGCCTGGAGCCATGGAGGCCGCGAACCTGGGTGCCTACCTGGGTGCAGGAAGCACCGAAAACCTGGCCCACGCGCTGGAAATGCTGGCCGTGGAGCCGGGGTTCGCCCCGTCGGTGACCCGCTGGGCGCGGGCCGCCGCGCTCGTGCGCGAACGCTGGCCCTCGGGCCTGCCGAACCTGGGGATCCCCACGTGGTTCTACGGGCACGAACCGCCGAACATGTTCGCCACCCACATCGCCAAGTTCTTTGTCAATGCCACCCGCGAATCGGTGCTGCTGGAAAAGTGTTCCGGCGGAGTGGTGTTCCTCCCCGGCGCCGCCGGGACCGTGCAGGAAATATTCCAGGACGCCTGCGAGAACTTCTACGGCGCCGCCGGCAGCATCAGCCCGATGGTGCTGGTGGGCGTCGAACACTGGACCGGGACGCTGCCGGCGTACCCGTTGCTTCTGGAACTGGCCCGTGGCCGGGCCATGGAGGAGAAGATCTTCCTGGTCGATGACCCGGCCGAGGCGGTGCGCATCCTGGTGGAGCTCAACGACAGCTCGATTTCCGGTGTGCGGGGGCTGGCATGAGTCCGGCGGCACTGGCCATCGGCATCGACATCGGGGGCACCAAGATTGCCGCCGGCCTGGTTGACGGAAACGGCCAGGTATCCCGGCGCACCCGGCATGCCACCGTCGGACATGACCCGGCCGCCGTCCTGGACACCGTGGCTTCCCTGGTCGCCGAGCTTGGCGCGGGGTACCCGGAGGCCGCGGTGGGCGTGGGCGCTGCAGGTTGGATGGACCCGGCCGGCGGCACGGTGCTTTTCTCCCCGCACCTGGCTTGGCGCAACGAGCCGCTGCGCGCGAAGCTCGAGGCCGCCACCGGCCGTCAAGTGCTGCTAACCAACGACGCAGACGCCGCAGGCTGGGCCGAATGCCGCTTCGGTGCCGCCCGCGGGCAGAACCATGTCGTGTGCCTGACCCTTGGCACGGGGATCGGCGGGTCCATCGTGATTGACGGAAAGCTGCAGCGCGGCAGGTTCGGAGTCGCGGCCGAGTTCGGGCACCAGACGATGGTGCCCGGCGGACAACGTTGTGCCTGCGGGAACCGCGGGTGCTGGGAACAATACGCGTCGGGCAATGCGCTGGCCCGCGAGGGCCGCAGCCTCATGGCGGTGCACTCGCCGGTGGCCCATGCCTTGCGGGAAGCCGCGGGGAACGATCCCCAGCTGGTGACCGGTGAACTTGTCACTTCCCTGGCTGCTGCCGGGGATCCGGCGTGCCGGGAGTTGCTCATCGAGGCAGGCCAATGGCTGGGTCGGGGGATGGCTAACCTTGCCGCGGTGCTGGATCCGGGAATCTTCGTCATTGGCGGCGGGTTGGGTGCCGCGGTGCCGTTGCTGGTGGAAACGGCCGAGGTGACCTATCGCGAAAACCTCAGTGGGCGCGGATACCGGCCCTTTGCCCAAGTGGCCCGCGCCGAGCTGGGCCCGGATGCAGGGTTGGTGGGTGCCGCCGATCTTGCTCGCGCCGCGCTCGCCGACTGATTCATGGCCTCCTGCACCCATGGGCGCATGGGTGTGCCGGGGATGCGTGGGTGCATCCCCGGTGGCGTGGGTCGTGGGTTTCCCGCGCGTGGCGGCGGGCGGCTATTTCCGCTGGGGTGGCCGGCCCATGCCGGTGCCGGGCCGCGGTGGCGGAGCCGTGGAGGTGTAGCTGTGGCCGCTGGGGGTAGTGATCCTGAAGGAATGGCGGCCCCGTCCGGGCAATGGTTCCTCGTCCCAGCCCGGCGCTTCCTTGGTTTGGTTGCACGGACGACATCGACCTGCGGCATTGATCTCGGTGGTCTTGCCGTTGCGGCGCACCTGCACGACGTGGTCGAGTTCCTGGATGCGGCCGTTGCAGTGAGGGGTGCGGCAGCGTTGGTCGCGGAGGGTGATGAAGCGCTTGAGATTTCCGGCGAAGTTGCGGGCCGCCGAGTCCATGGCGACCAGCTTGCCGGTGTCCGGGGCGGCGTAGAGGCGCCGGCACCAGGTGTCCAGGGGGTGCTCCGGGTCGCCAGCCACCAGTGACCGGGCCTTGGTGGCGCTGATGTATCCGTGGCCCGGGATCAGCGCTGGTTCGTCGCTGTCACCGGTGAGGCTCTCTGGGTCCATCAGCAGCAGCAGTTCCACCGGCCGGGAGCCGGTGGCCTTGGTGTCGGTGATCGCCTCGAAGACGGTGTCTGCCGCGACCTGGGCGTTGGTGCGGTCGTCCCCGGGATCCCGTGGACGACCGGTTTCGCGGTGGAGGACCTGCAGGATGGGAACGCCTTGGTCCAGGGGGAACTCACCGATGATCCGCACGGTGTTTTCATTCACCTGGTAGCCGCTGACGTACCGCTTCTCGGTGGAGTCTTTTTCCTCTTGTTCGGCGGTTTCAGGTTCCAGAACAAGGGCCCAGTAGTTGACCATCTCACGCAGCGTCGCGGTCCCGGCCTCGAAGCAGGTGTGGGTTTCCTCCCACAACAGCCCATCGATCATTCTCCGGTTTTCGATCTTGAGGTTCCGGGTGCCGCTGATGACCACTTGTGCCTGGTCCCAGGTCATGATGCCCTGGCGCAGCCCCTGATGGGAGCGTGGCAGATCTTCGGCGAGGATCCGGAAGTCGTTGGTGCGTTTGGTCCCGCTGTGCGGGGACAGGTGCATCGCCAGGGCAACGTCCCCGCTGGAGCCCCAGGCCGGGTTCTTCTCCCTGACGCCGGCGCGCTGCCGATCGGCGATCAGGGAATCCTGGAAGGCGACACTGTGGTCGGCCTGCTTCGCTGTGGCGGCGCATTTCAAGGTTTCCAGTGCGCCGACGGCTGTCACCGCCTCATGGGTGCCGGTTAGCACTGGGGCTTCGTTCACCGCGGCGGCCAGGGACAGGATCCCGTCGGTGCCGGAGCGGGCCAAGTGTTCGGCAACCAGTGCGTCCATGTCCGCCCCGTCGGCCAGCAGCGCATCGTAGCCCAGGTCCTTTCCGGCGCCACCGGCGGTGGCGCCGGCGGAAGGGGTGCTGCTCGATGACGTCGTTGCCATACCTCTATTTTAGAACCGATCGCCGATAATTGGAACATATTTTCAAGAAAGATAGAAAATATGTTCTAATTCTGGTTGTGGCCACCTGTCCTTCCCGGCAAGTGCCATCCCGCTCGGGTGCAACGAGGAAAGAGTGCCGTCGGCACCTTGCCGTTGTTTTTGGGGCGGGACCCTTAGACCACGGAGCCGCCGAAGATCAGGCCGAGGGCGTAGGTGACTGCCGCGGCCCCCAGGCCGATGGCCAGCTGGCGCAGTCCGCGCTTGGTCGGGGAGGCTCCGGAGAGCAGTCCGACCACGCCTCCGGTGGCCAGTAGGGCGATGCCCACCAATACGGCGGAGAGCAGGATTGCGGGGGTGCCGCCCATCCCGAAGATGAACGGCAGGATGGGGATGATCGCACCGGAGGCAAAGAAGCAGAACGACGCTGAGGCTGCACCCATGGCGGAACCGATTTCCTCGTGCTCGACCTCCGTGGACGCATCCTCAAGCTCGGAGCGCAGGGACATGGAGGGGTTGCAGTCACAGGAATAGATGCCCATGCGCTCGGCGGCGCGGTGCGCCGCATCCTCGTTGCTCATACCGCGGGCCTTGTAGACCAGCACTAGCTCGTTGGCATCAAGGTCAAGGTCCGGTGCGGCGGACAGGGTCACCTCGGTGGGCTTGGAGGCCGAAAGCAGCTCGCGCTGGGAACGCACCGAAACGTATTCGCCGGCTGCCATCGACAGGGCGCCTGCGAGCAGGCCGGCAATGCCGGAGAAGAGCACCATGGAGGTTGCCACGCCGGTGGCGCCGATGCCCATGACCAGGGCCAGGTTGGAGACCAGTCCGTCGTTGGCGCCGAAGACCGCGGCGCGGAAGTTGCCCGAGAGCCGGTTCCGTCCCCGGGTCGCCAGGCCGCGGACGACTTCCTCATGGACGAGTTCGTCGGCGGCCATCTGGCGGCTGGCGTCGGTGTCGGCGGCGTAGGGGGAGTTGCCCTCGGCACGTTGGGCCAGAGCCAGGACGAAGACGGAGCCGAAGTGCCGGGCCAGGAAACGGAGCATGGTGCGCCGAATCGAGGGACTGGTCTTCTTGGCGGCGTGGTCGCCCAGCAGCGAGCGCCAGTGTTCCTCATGGCGGGTCTCGGCGGCGGCCAGGCCCAGCAGGACCGCACGTTCCTCGCCTTGGCGGTTGTTGGCCAGTTCGCGGTAGACCGCGCCCTCCGCGATTTCGTCGGCCAGATACTGGCGCCAGCGTTTGATCTGGGCAGGGGTGGGGGTTGGCGCTTGTTGCGTCATGCTCTCATCCTCATGTGGGCGTTCACGGCCACGAATAGCCATGTGATGGGGAGGCCCAGCAGGAATACTTTTTGGGTACGTTGAGCCTCGGGCCACCAATGTGTGGACCGAAGGTCTCGTTCGCCTAAGGCCGAGCGGAATTGCCCGCGGCCTCAGGTGGATTGCCGGGTTACAACCCTGTAACCAGTATGTCGACGCACCGCATTCCCGCCATGGAGGCGGGTCTGGGAACTACTCCCCTTCAACCCACGAGTCTAGCGCTCGGGAGGGCAAGTGAAAATTCGCTGAGACTAAAAATCACGGCCTGGCCGGCGGGCATTCCGGACCGGGGAATCCGCACCGAAAGCTCCCGGGCACGAGCGTCCCAGCGCGGCGAACCAACGGCGTTGGCCAGGGCCGATGCAAGGGCCGGGGCATCCGCAACATGGTAGCTGTGCCAGGAACCCGCAAGGCGCAATTCAAGGACGCCGCGGTTGACATCGAGCAGGGGCAGGACGGCAATTGATGGTCCCATTACGGGGGAAAGCCTTTCGTCAGCTCTTGCCGCGCCTTGTGGCCACGGCCGCTTCCTCATCCGAACCACCCATGAACCTGGGGTTGGTGTGCGGCCAGTCGGAGCTTGGCGCCGCATCTCGTGAAGCTGAAATTCACTCTACCGCGACTGTGAGGCAGCGAGGATTTTTTGGTGCAGTTCCTTCCACTCGGTTGCTTCATATTGCGGGATATTGGTGTTCTCCTTGAGCAACCCGGTGGATCCGTCGATGAGTTCCCGCCCGATGTCGAGGTGTCCGGCATGGCGTGAATTTTCCACGTTCATGTGCAACAAGAGTCGGCCCAGCGTGGTCTGCCGGGTCTCGGGCCTCCACCACGGCACCGTGGCGGGGGCATCAAACGGGAGTGCGGCGATGTTGGCGTCCGCTGCGGTGATGGCGCGATGGTAGAAGTCCATGGTCTCTTGGCGAGATACCTCGGCCGGGACCCACATGTCAGCACTCGGCTCGGGATCGGCTTCCAGAGCTGCATAACGGTCGTCGGTGATGGTGAAGCCTAGGCACTGGACGAAGTAGCCGTATTCGACGGACGCCAGATGCTGGATCACGCCCAAGATGTTGGTGCCCGAATTGACCATGGGTCGGGTGACTTCCGCGTCGCTGAGCCCCTCGGCCTTCCACAGCACTGCCTTGCGTGAGTTGTTCAGGTAGGTGATCAGCTGGTCCTTGAATTCGTCCATGCCCTTCAGCCTAGGAGAGCCGGGGCTGGGCTGGGAATAGACGGAGCAAAAAGGAGGGAACCCCGTTCGCTCGATGTGAGCGAAAACGGGAGTTCCCTCCGCGCTGCCTGTTCTTGGAGCGGACTAGCGGATGGTGGTTTCGGAGAGGTCGGCGCCTTCGGTGTCCGCCTGCCCGGCGACCCGTGCTTCCCAGCGGGTGATGACCGATGCTGCGGTGGGGCGGGTGAGTAGGGAGACCACGACGAAGGTCAGTGCCGAGGCGATGAGTCCGTAGTAGATCGGTTCGTTGGCGTAGATGCCGTCAAATTGGTTCTCCGCCTGGATCTCCAAAATGATCATGGTGCCCAGGGTGACGATGCTTCCGGCGGCCATGGAGGCTGCTGCTCCCAAACCGTTGCCGCGCTTCCAGACGAGTCCGCCGATGATGGCCACCAGCAGTCCTCCGACGAGGATGTCGTAGGCAATGGTCAACGCCGCGACCACGTCGGAGACCATGATGGCCAAGACGATGGTCACCACGCCCAGCAGCAACACCCAGATGCGGTTGGCGCGGACGTCGTGCTCCGGGTTTTCGTTGGTGTTCACGCGGACCTGCTTGCCGAACCAGCTGGCCACGAACGGGGTGACGTCGGTGCGGGCCACGGTGGCCGCGGCAATCAGGGCGCCGGAGGCGGTGGACATCATTGCGGCAACCGCAGCCGCGAGCACCAGCCCACCGATGGCGACCGGAAGTAGTTGCGTTGCAACCTCCGCGTAGACCACGTCCTTGTTGCTGTCGGCGCCGATGATGTCCGGCAGGGCGACCTTGGCGGCCATGCCGATGATGGCTCCGGCGGCACCGTAGAGCACGCAGTAGATCCCTGCGGTGGTTCCGCCCCAGCGGGCGACCTTCGGGGTCTTGGCGGTGAACACGCGCTGCCAGATGTCCTGGCCGATGAGCAGGCCCAGTGTGTAGACCACGAAGTAGGTGATGATGGACTGCACGCCGATGCCGGTGAAGCTGAAGAACTCGTCCCCGATGCGCTCTCGGATCCCGGACATGCCGCCGGCGGCATTCAGGGCGAAGGGCAGCATCAAGAAGAAGATGCCGATGGTCTTGATGACAAACTGCACTTGGTCGGCCAGGGTGATTGACCACATCCCGCCGATGGTGGAGTAGATGACCACGATGACCCCGCCAATGGCGATGGCCATCCAACGCTCCCACCCAAAGAGGACCACGAAGATCGTCGCGTAGGCGCTGGTGGAGGTGGCGCAGAGCATCAGCGTGTAGGCCAGCATGACGATGCCGGAGGTGTTGGTCGCCGACTTGCTGCCGTAGCGCAGGGTGAGCATCTGCGAAACGGTGAAGATCTTCAGGCGCTGCAGCGTCGGGGCAAAGAGCAGCGAGAGCAGGATGACGCCGGCGCCGATTGCCACGACCAGCCACATTCCGGAGATGCCCCACTTGTAGCCAAGGCCCACGCCGCCCACGGTGGAGGCCCCGCCCAGGACGACCGCCGCCATGGTTCCGGTGTACAGGAACGGACCCAGCCGGCGGCCTGCCACGAGGTAGTCACTGCTGTTCTTGGTGCGCGATTTCCCCCACCAGCCGAAGATGAGCATGGCCGCCAAATAGGCGGCGACGATCGTGCCATTGATGTATTCCATGAGGGTGCGCCTTTGTTGGGAACGGGACCGGTAGACACCGCGTGGATGCCTGAGGGTAAACATTTGTTGTTCTACAGGCTAATGTGAGGTGTGGCACACGTCAATTGCGCCTAAGCTGGATGAACCCAATATTTCCTTCGAGCCTCATGGAGACCCGTGCCAATGAAAGCCCTGCCCGTTGAGCCCAGCAGTGCTTCCCTGGCCATTGGCTCGCGGATCCGGGCGGCGCGGCATGCCCAGCGCCTGACCATTGACCAGATCGCCGAATCCACGGGACTGACCAAGGGGTTTCTCTCCCGGGTGGAACGCGATTTGACGAGCCCCTCGGTGGCTTCGCTGGTGACCCTGTGCCAGGTCCTCTCGATGGAGGTCGGCGAGCTGTTCACCCAGCCGGACACCCACGTGGTCAGGCTCGCGGAGGCGCCGCGGATTTCCATGGGCGGCGAAGGCATCGTCGAGCAGTTGGTGACGGCGCGTTCGGAGCGGCGCCTGCAGGTGATTCGCGCGGTCATCGCCCCGCACGGCGTGGGCGAGAAAGAGCTTTATGCCGTGGATTGCGAGGTTGAAGTGCTACATGTGCTCTCCGGGCGCTTCGTGCTGATTTTCGCCAACGAGCGTTTTGAGCTCGACGCGGGGGACACCGTGACCTTCCCGGGGCGCGAGCCCCACAGCTGGATGAACCCGACGGGCGAGGAAGCCGTGGTCACCTGGACGCTGGTCCCCGCCGCGTCGCGTTAGCCCACGTGCACCCAGGGCCGCTTGCCGATCGACGGCTCGGCCTCGCGCAGCACTTCGCGGGTCAGCGGGGCGATTTCGCCCTGGCCCAGGAAGAGGAAACGCAGCAGGTTGCGCACCGGGTTTCCCTCGGTCCAGCGGAAGTAGATGTGCGGCATCAGGCCGGTGACGTCCCGGATGTGCAGGAGCACTGAGGCAATGGTGTCGGGGACCACCGGACCGTGGACCTCCGGGATCGGGTAGCCGTGCCTGGTCACGCCGCGGACCTCCAGCTCTGTTTCGAAGTCGGAGGAGTCGTCCACGATCACCTCCAGGAACAGCGCCTGATAGTCCACGGGCAAGTGGCTCACCTCGATCGCAGAGCTGAGCTTGTCCCGGTACGCGTCGGCCGTCAGACGGAGCGGTTCGTGGGCGATGATCCCGATGGGGCCGGTCACATTGGTGGACATGAATTCCAGTGCCTGTCGGTCCAGGTGGACGTGGGTGGCGTGGAGTTCAAAGGACCGCCGGA
>NZ_JBKKAP010000171.1:0-5546 GCF_046714615.1 Paeniglutamicibacter sp. | reverse complement strand
CACCGCGACTTGCGTCGGGTTCTGAGGGTCGACGAACGTCCGAATGTTAGTGACGCCGAGGGGGCCGAAGACCTCTTCGCGCTTCGGTGAGGCAAGCCAATGATCCTTGTCCTTCACATCGTGGTGGGCGATCACGGTTGGCATAGCGCGTCCTCTCGAAGGGGGGCCACGGTCCGCAGGCCCACTGCGCAGAACGTTACTGGTCGTTCCGCACACAGGCAAGGCTTTTTCGTGGTCGCATCTCGCTCGGTCTGCGGGCTGCCCGCAAGGCGTTCCACATACGGACGCAACTAGGCAGTGGAGACGACTTCGGAAATCCCTTATATCGGAAAAATCTAGCTGACACCCGTTTGCTCGGAATCTTTGGGCCCTAGATTCCGGGACACAGATGTCGTTTTCCGAAGGCGGCTTCATTGAGTCCAAAGTCATCTGCACTGCTGATCGGGATTGCAGGTGGATATCAGATGTAGCTGCAGATTTGTTCCGCCTCGCAGTTCCGCGGTTCTGCCGCCTCGACAGTGGCATATTGTCCGGCCACGGATGCTCGTAGCGCCGTTAGTTCTGCGATTTGCCGGTCCAGATCCATGATTTGTTTGCCCAGGACGTCCCGGACATGGGTACAAGGGGGATGGCCGTCGTCACGGATCTGGAGGATTCCTTGGATCTGCGCCAGAGTCAGCCCTGCAATCTGGCTGCGGCGGATGAATTCAAGACGGTTGGTCGTGTCGCGACCATACTCGCGATAGCCATTGGCGGACCGTTCAGCTGGCGGAAGCAGGCCCCGGTCTTCGTAGAACCTAATTGTCTTGGTTGTCATGCCGACAGCGGCAGCAACTTCACCGATCCGCATTGCGGGTCCTTCTTCTCATTCCGAAAACACCTCTAAGCCTTCCACGGTACTGGAAAGTTGCCATGTCCAGGCAGGCCCCATTGCACAGCTCCAGGGGGCTCTTGACCTTCCCGTGCAGGGGAAGGTGCAGACTGGGGGCAGCTCGCACCAGAAGAACACCGCGGGTGTTCACTAAGACTCCATGGAGGACCAATGCCTGAGGCAGCACCGGATTTTGATTTGGCCGTGATCGGTTCCGGCGGCGGTGCCTTCGCCGCCGCCATCCGAGCCACCAACCTGGGCAAGAGGGTGGTCATGATTGAACGCTCCACGGTGGGCGGGACCTGTGTGAACACCGGGTGTGTACCCTCCAAAGCCCTGCTGGCCGCCGCCCAGGCCAGGCATGTTGCATTGGATGCGACTGGAAGGTTCCCCGGGATCAGCACCACCGCCGCCCCGGTGGACATGGGTGCGCTGATTGACGGGAAACGCTCCCTGGTCGAGGGTATGCGCTCGGATAAGTACATCGATCTGGCCGCCGAGTACGGGTGGGACCTGCGTCAGGGTACGGCGGTGTTCGCCGGCACCCCGGAGCAACCTGTCCTGGAGGTCACGGGACCCCATGGCACCCGCGATTCCCTGACTGCTGCCCATTATCTGGTCGCGACAGGTTCGGCCCCGTGGGCACCCCCGGTGCCGGGGCTGGATGAGGTTAACTACCTGACATCGACCACCGCCATGGAACTGGACGAAGTGCCCGAGTCCCTGATCGTCTTCGGCGGCGGGTACGTGGCGCTGGAACAAGCGCAGCTTTTTGCCCGTCTCGGATCCAAAGTGACCCTGCTGGCCCGCTCCCGGTTGGCCTCACACGAGGAACCTGAAGCCTCCCGCGCCCTGATGGGTGTCTTCGCCGACGAGGGTATCCGAGTAGTCCGCCGCGCGGCCGTGACATCGATCCGCACCAACCCGTCAGGGGCAGAAGTGACTGTCACCGCCACGGTGGCCGGTGGCCAGGAGGAATTCCGCGCCGCAAAGCTGCTGGTGGCCACTGGACGCCACGCCGTCACTCAAGGGCTCAACCTTGACGCCGTAGGCGTTAAAACCGGCGACACCGGCCAGATCCTGGTGGAGAACACGATGGTCAGCTCCAACCCTAGGATCTGGGCCGCAGGGGATGTGACCGGGCACCGAGAATTCGTCTACGTCGCGTCCGCCCACGGAACCCTGATGGTGGAAAACGCATTCAACAACGCCGGACGCCAGGTTGACTACCGGCACCTGCCCCGGGTGACGTTCACCAGCCCCGCCTTGGCCACGATGGGCATGACCGACAAGGAAGCCACCCAAGCTGGCATCCGGTGTGAATGCCGGGTCCTGCCCCTGGAATATGTCCCGCGGGCACTGGTGAACCGGGACACCCGGGGGTTCATCAAGATCGTCGCTGACAGCAGCACCGACCGGATCGTCGGGATCACCGCAGTCGGAAAGGACGCCGGGGAGCTGGCGGCGGCCGGGGTGTACATCCTCGAGGCGGGAATGACCGTGAACCAGGTCGCGAACCTCTGGTCCCCGTACCTGACCATGGTCGAAGGCATCAAAATCGCCGCCCAGTCCTTCACCACCGACGTCTCCAAACTCTCCTGCTGTGCCTCCTAATTCCGCCAGGAAAGCCAAAGTCCGAGGGGCACCCGTCTTAGAAGGGCGCTCTACCAGCGCAGGTCTTTTCCGGAACCACTCGCCCCCGTCTCAATACCTTGGAAGTGGGACACATCTGCATAGGGTTCAAAGAGTTTCCGAATAATCACTTTGGGCGTTCCAAATCTTGGTTCAAAAAGGCGTCCTTGCCGCACCGAACAGAACAGCTCTCTGGAACGGTGTCATCCTTGGAATGGGAGTCCGGTAAGCCGATCCACCACTGCGACATCTCACCGCCAAGGAGCAGGAACCCCCTGGATACAGGGAACCTAGATGCGGTTTTGAAGCGGCGTGTGGATACACGCGTAAGTCTTTTATGGATCGCCGCCCGCCCGCCTTGCCTCATGTTAATATGCTCGCGAAATAATCCTGCATGCCTCAACTAATCTGCTCGCCAAATAAGGCATCCCCGGACTGTGCACGCATCTTGGCCCGGTTGATGAGCTGGTTCTGGATGGCATTGATGCGGCGGGTGATTGCCGCCGGGTTCAGGTCCCGGTGAATCTCCGCCAGGGCCCGGGCATGTTCCGGGTCCATGGCCTCGTGGTCAAGCAGCCGCTGGTACACGGTCCGCGGCCGGTCGTAGGTGCGTTTCCGGCGGCCCGAACGCGCCGTGGCATACCCGTTGGCCTTGACCATCGGCAGCAGGTGGTTCTTGCGCAGGTTCACCAGGCCCCACAGCTCGTTGAGCAGATCCATCTCCTCAGGTCCCTCGTAACGGAAACGGAACGCATGGCGGCGGACCCAGTCCCGGTTTCGCTGCTCGACATGAGCGTTGTCATTATGCTTGTACGCCCTTGCCCTGGTGAGATCAATGTTCCGCTCCTGCGCCCATTTGATGAGCTGGATGTTGATGAATTCACCGCCATTGTCGAAATCCAGGGCCCGCATCGGCTACGGCAGACCCCGGACCAACAGGTCGATCCCGGCCACCACATTGCGCTGCCCGCGGTTCTTCACGCACGTGTTCACGGTCCACCCGGTGAACACGTCGGTCAGCGTGATCGAATACAGGAACTCTCCCTTGAGGCTGTGTCCGCAGTGGGCCACGGTGTCGATCTCGAAGAACCCCGGCTCATGCTCCATGGGCGTGCCCGACCACCGCACCGGGATCTCCGAACGCAGCATCGCCCCGGGCTTGGTCGAGGACAGCGCCGAAGGGTACCGGGCGTCCCGCAACGGCTTCAGGTACCGATCCATCGTCGAGGCCGACATGCTGAGCAACTCGTCCCTGACCTCGTCGGTGAGCAGCCCGCCACGGGCCCGAGTTCGTCGAAGAGATCCAGCCGCTCGAGCTCGTCGGCCATGATCGGCGCCAGGTATTTCCCGCACGGCTCCCCGGACAGCGTCCAGATCCGCTCCAGGAGCTTGAGGGCCGCCGGCCCGTACTTGCGCGGCCGCCGCCGCGGCAGGGGCACAGGAACCCCGCGTGCGGGCTTGCGCAGTGCCGCGACCACACGCCGGCGGGCATTGGCCCGGGACCAGCCGGTCGCCGCGCACAGGTAGTCCAGCATCACGCCCTTCTGGCCCTTGGTGCCCTTCGCGTACTCGACGGCGAAGCCGTCAACCAGTTCTTGCCGGGTTTCCATCGACAGCCCCTGTTTCATCACCCCAGCTCACCGTGCTGCCCGCCCCGGTGGCCAGAGTTTTCGCGAGCATTCCTAAATGAGGCACGCACCTCATTTCGCGAGCATTAACAGTGAGTCAACGCGCGGGGTTCCCTCAGCGGACAAGATGGAGGAATATGTGAGAACGCAGCAGGTCGCTGCGGCCACGATCTTGAAGAACACGAGCCTCGGAAAGGGCCACACCATGACCAGCCACACAGCACATACCGGCACCGAGCGCACCAACGTCCAGAAGGCGACCCTGGCCGTTGGCGCCGTTTTTGTCCTCTTCGGAGTCCTCGGTTTCATTCCCGGGATCACCACCAACTACGACCAACTTTCCTTAGCGGGCCACGGTTCCGAGGCGTTGCTGCTGGGAGTTTTCCAGGTTTCCATTCTGCACAACATCGTGCACCTGCTCTTCGGGATAGCAGGCATCGCGATGGCCAGGACCCGGGGCGCGGCACGGAACTACCTGCTCTGGGGCGGCGTCATCTACCTCGTCCTGTGGATTTACGGGCTGGTCATCGACCACGACAGCGACGCGAACTTCTTGCCGTTAAACGACGCGGACAACTGGCTCCACGTGGTCCTGGGCGTCGGCATGGTCGCCCTCGCCCTGCTCCTGACCCGAGACAGGGACACGACCACGCGCACGACCACAACGCGCTAGATCCTGCACGAACGAGACCGCACCGGGGTTCTGGTTGCCGAAACGTCGGCACCAATCCCGGTCGTGGCGCATTCCACGGAGCCCATCGTCCTGGTCCCGATCGAGCGGCTTCCCGATGAAGTGGCCGGATTCACACCAAACAAACAAACCGGACACCAGCGCTGAGCCCATTGTTTTACCCCGTGACGGCGGGAGACAAAGGCGTCCCGATGGTCCATTGCGGATGAAGGAACCATCGGGACATCTCCGTCCTGCCAACAGCGGACTTCCCCAAGAAGTGCACTGCTGAAACGCATTCCAGTGCCTTGCAAGGCTTGATACCGATATGCCCGTTTATCATGACACGAGCCCGCAATACCTGACTAGGGGTTTCCCTCCATCGGGAATGGAATTGCCTCTCCCTGGGACTACCCTTTGGGCCACACGACGGGCCTCCGCCCGGCCAGTTCACCGTTGACTTGCGTCCAAGGTGAAACGCTGGCGCCCCACGCCCAAGCCGTCCCCCTAGACGTGCGTTTGAGAGTGCCGGATGCGGATTCGACTGCCCAGTTTGGCGTTGTGTGGAGTCTCGGCTAGCCACCAGGTCGACACCAACTAGCAGATAAGCCAACTCCGCCTAGTGTCCTGCGCCAGAAATTCGCTTCCTAATTGTAAAATGGTGTCATGGGAAGCACCGGGAGGCCGAAGGTACCGCTGGAATTGACGGATGGGGAGCGCGAGACGCTGACGCGTTGGGCGCGGC
>NZ_JBKKAP010000170.1:0-17106 GCF_046714615.1 Paeniglutamicibacter sp. | reverse complement strand
TACCTCGAGCAAAAAGATTGCCACGCTTCCGAGCAATGCAAGAGTCCAGTGGTTGCGCACCGCGGGTTCCTGGCAACAGGTTCGGACCAATGCAGGCGTTGGCTGGATGCAGTCCAGCAAGCTTTCCGCCAAGGCTATCCAAGTTGTGCCGCCTAAGCCGCCGGTATCCTTCAGCGCCCCGCGCTGGACCACGGCGAACCTAAATCTCCGCTCGGGTCCAGGAACCAGCAATGGCTCCATTGGCGTGGTTCCTAAGGGTGAGAGAGTCCTGCTCGGGCGATCTTCGGGTGGCTGGGCCAACGTCAAGACCCGCAAGGGCACGGGCTGGGTGAGCGATGACTACCTGTCGACCGCGGCGCCCAAGCCGGCGGTCGTGAAGCCGATCCCTCCGAAACCCAATGCTGTCACTTTCAGTGCTCCGCGCTGGACCACGGCGAATCTGAACCTTCGCTCGGGTCCGGGAGCCAGCCATGGCGCCATTGGTGTCGTGCCGCAGGGTGAGCGGATCCTGCTCGGGAAATCCTCGGGTGGCTGGGCCAACGTCAAGACCAGCAAGGGCACCGGCTGGGTGAGTGTGGTCTACCTTTCCACAGTGGCTCCGCCGCCGCCCGTAACCACCCAGTACAGATGGGCCACCGGCAACGTGAACCTGCGCGCCGGGAATTCGACGGTGTACCCGATCATGGGCGTGATTCCGGCCGGGGAACGGGTCACCTACCTGCAGTCCAAGGCTGGCTGGGCCCGTGTGGCCAGCAGCCTCGGCACCGGATGGATGAGTGAAGACTACCTTTCCAAGACTGCCGTCGCCACACTCCAACCCGATACTTTGGCGGTGAATGCCGCAGTGAAGGCACGGTTCCCGAGCTACGTTTATGCATACGGAGGAGTGCGAGCCGGTTCCGTTGGGCACAGTAGTGGCCGCGCCACAGACCTCATGATCAAGGACTACAAGAGCGCCCAGGGAATCAAGAATGGCGACGAAATCGCACGGTTCCTGATCGCCAACCGCGAGTCGCTGGGGATCAGCTACCTGATTTGGAAGGACAAAATCTGGCTGGGTCCTGCAAAGGGCTGGGAAGAGTATTCGAAATCCGGCAAGTACGGCCAACAGTTCGTGAACCTGTGGAATGATACGACGCTTCACCTGGACCATATCCACGCGGAGACTTACGGGGATTCCGGTACCGGGGCGCGGCTGGTCAAGTAGCGCCGTCAGGTCCTTGCCCGAAGCGGGGGAGTGCAACGGATGTCATCCTGCGCGGGTGTTCAGTTCGCGCAGGATTGCGGACTGGATCAGTCGATTGCGGACCTTGATGTTGATGGGCCGCCCGGCCATGTGCATGCCATAGGCGATTTTCTCGACCTTGCGCTCGGCGCGACCGAAGATGTTATCGATTTCGTCGGTTGGCAGTGACTCGATGTAGTGCCAGATGAGTTGTTCGTGGGCAGAACTGTCGCGTGACCCGGTGAATTCGTTTCCAGACACGGCACGCCTCCTACAAATCAGTCTGGCATTGGCACATGAAACGCGCCACCATGATCCGCCTTGCTGACAGAACCGCCGGGAGAGTAGTACCAGGCCTTGTAGAATCGATGATGGTGTTTCGCGGTATTGGCTCGTGTCCATTTCACCGAGCGGTCCCCGTAGGGGGAACGTGCCCGTCTTTCCACCACCGATTCTCTTGATAGGACCAAAACGCCATGAGCTTGATCCGGCTAAACGATGTCAGCGTGCGATTCGAAAACAACCAGATCCTGCGCGAGGCGTTCTTCAAGCTTGAAGCGGGAGACCGGGTCGGGCTTATCGGCAGGAACGGTTCGGGCAAGTCGACTTTGCTGAAGCTCATCCTTGACCAGGTGGAACCGGACGCCGGCACGGTGGCCGTGGAGCTGGGAACCAAGATCGGTTACTTCTCACAGTTTTCCGAACTGAACGGGGCTTCGACCATCTCCGAGGTGCTCGACGAACTCTTTGTGGAGGTCAAGACCATCGAGGCGGAACTAGCGGAGATTGATGCGGCCATTGCCGCCGATCCCAAGGCAGATGAAATGGATCGGTTGATTCACCGCCAGTCCGAGCTCTTTGAATCCATGGATCGATTGGATGGCTGGGATTACCCCCGTTCCATCGACACCGTGCTGACCAAGTTGGGCTTCGACGAGGCCCATAGGATTTGTTCCATTGATTCGCTGTCAGGCGGCTGGCGCAACCGTGCGGCACTCGCGAAGATCTTGCTCGAGGACCCGGATGTCTTGCTTTTGGATGAGCCGACCAACTTCCTCGATGTTGCGGGCGTTGAATGGCTGGAGAACTGGTTCAAGTCATTCAAGGGTGCGGCGATCATCGTGTCGCACGACCGCAAGTTCCTGGACGCGGTGGTTACAAGAATCATTGAGGTCGAGAATTTTCACCTTCACGAGTACCCGGGCAACTTCGCCGAGTACGTGGTGGCGAAGCAATTCAAGCTCAAGACCCTCGAGTCGCAGTTCCTCCACGAGTCCGAACTTTTGGCCTTTGAAGCCGAGGGTATCTCGGACCGTCGAGAAGCAGCCAAAGCCGTAAGCAAGGGCCTGGACAACAAGCTCTCCAAGATCAAGAAATCACGCGCCCCACGCCCCGTGGACAAGATCATCACCGAAATCTATGGCGGCCTGCACATCAAGGACACCCTCTGCCGGGTCGAGGGCCTGTCAAAAGCCTATGGTGAGAAGACACTCTTCACCGACCTCAGCTTTGAGGTGCGCCGGGGCAATCGCATGGTGATCCTCGGTGCCAACGGCAGCGGCAAGTCGACGCTGCTGCGTGTGTTGACCGAGCAGGAAAAACAGGATTCGGGATACGTGACCTGGACCAAGGGCGCCGCAGTGGTTTCCTATAACGAGATCCTTGACGAGCTGGATCCTGAAGATACCGTGACCCATGCGGTCAACGCCATGCCGAATTCCTTGGCCTTCCGCGCGACGAAGAAGTCGGTGAACCGATTCCTGGCCATGTTCCAGTTTTCCGAGGCCGATTTGAAGAACCGCATCGGCAACCTTTCCGGTGGCCAGCGCGCCCGTGTGGCAATGGCCATGTGCCTGCTCTCGGGTGCCTCGGTACTGATTCTGGATGAGCCCACAAACCACTTGGACATGTCGAGCACCCAGGTGATGGAGCGCGCGCTGCTTCATTTCCCTGGTGCCGTCGTGGTGGTCAGCCACGACCGGTTCTTCACCGAGAAGATCGCCAACCGCTACCTGGTGTTCGGGGCGGAGCACGCCAAGTCCGGCGAAGTAGCTGTCCGCGGGGCCTGAACGCAATCCGAGGATCTAGGGGATCAACATAGGCGGGCGGTTTTCTGGCGGCCGCTGAAGAATACGTTCAACCCTTTCACGCCGCATTCCGGTTATGGATCGTGCTGCTCAGGGATAAGACACCCGCCTGGTCTACTAGCTGCGATTCCACAATCGGCGGCTCGGTTGGCGGTCCAATCCCCAGAATCGGCAATGCGCCATAATTTGTCGACGAATCCAACGGTATGTGAAGATGCTCACAATGTGGCTGTGTGATCCCGTAACATCCCGCCGTGGAACCGGGTATATGACAAAGCGGACGATATTCTGGCCTTTCTGGTCCGGACGATCCCGGACCATGCATCCAGCCCACTGAAATAGCAAAGGTGCCACCCCCGTGTCTGTAAACAAGCCAGTCGTCCTATTGGCCGAAGAACTCTCGCCCGCAACTATTGCGGCCTTGGGTCCCGATTTCGAGATTCGCCAGACCGACGGTGCGGACCGCTCCCAGCTGCTGGCTGCCATTGCCGACGTTGATGCCATCCTCGTTCGTTCCGCCACCCAGGTGGATGCCGAGGCCATTGCCGCGGCGAAGAACCTCAAGGTCATTGCCCGCGCGGGCGTTGGCCTGGACAACGTGGACATCAAGGCCGCCACCCAGGCCGGCGTCATGGTCGTGAACGCCCCGACCTCCAACATCATTTAGGCAGCCGAGCTGACCGTGGGCCACATTGTCTCCATGGCCCGCCGCATCCCCGCAGCCAACGCCTCCTTGAAGAGCGGCGCCTGGAAGCGCAGCTCCTACACCGGCGTGGAACTCTTTGAAAAGAAGGCCGGCATCATTGGGCTCGGCCGTATCGGCGCGCTCGTGGCAGCACGCCTGCAGGGCTTCGGCATGGACATCCTTGCCTACGACCCGTACATCACCCCGGCACGCGCCCAGCAGCTTGGCGTCACCCTGGTGGATCTGGACGAGCTGTTGGCCCAGTCCGACTTCGTCACCATCCACATGCCCAAGACCCCGGAAACCGTTGGCATGCTTGGCAAGGAAGCCTTTGCCAAGATGAAGAACTCCGCGTACGTCATCAACGTCGCCCGCGGTGGCCTCGTCGACCAGGATGCCCTTTATACGGCTTTGAAGAACGAGGAAATCGCCGGAGCCGGCATTGACGTCTTCGTCCAGGAGCCGAGCACGGATCTCCCGTTCTTTGAATTTGAGAATGTCACGGTCACCCCGCACCTGGGAGCCTCGACCGACGAAGCCCAGGAAAAGGCCGGCGTCTCCGTGGCCAAGTCCGTTCGCCTGGCCCTGGCCGGGGAACTGGTTCCGGACGCGGTGAACGTTGCCGGCGGTGTCATCGATGAGAACGTTCGCCCGGGCATCCCGCTGATCGAGAAGCTGGGCCGCATCTTCAACGCGCTGACCGTTGGTTCCCTGACCAACATCGATGTTGTGGTTGCCGGCGAGATCGCGGCCCTGGACGTGAAGGCGCTGGAGCTCTCGGCCCTCAAGGGCGTCTTCATGGACGTTGTCTCCGATCAGGTCTCCTACGTCAACGCCCCGGTGCTGGCCGAACAGCGCGGCGTGGCAACTCGCCTGGTCACGACCCCGGATTCACCCGAATACCGCAACCTGCTGACCGTCAAGGGTGCTTCCAGCGAGGGAACGCAGCTTTCGGTCGCCGGCACGTTGACCGGCCCGAAGCAGATCGAGAAGCTCGTTGGCATCAACGGCTACGAGATCGAAATCCCGATCACCGACCACATGATCGTTCTGCGCTACGCAGACCGTCCGGGTGTCATTGGCACCTTGGGCAACGTGCTGGGTGAGCAGGGCGTTAATATTGGCGGCATGCAGGTTGCCCGCAAGGAAGAGCGTGGTGAGGCAGTTGCTGTGCTGGCCATTGATTCGGCACTGCCGGCCGGAGTGCTGGACATCGTTCGTGCCGCTATTGGCGCCACCGTGGCCCGCGAGATCAACCTCGAGGACTAACCTCCCGGTATCCAATAAATAGCGTGCCTCGCGTGCCGCTGGTGCTTTTCCTGACGTTATGTCAGAAAGACTGACCGGCTGGCAGGCGGGGCACGCTTTTGTTTGCCATTCAGGAACGAGCCCGACGGCCTCTCGGACAGTTGTCGAGTTCACCAACAAGAGGCGTTGAATTTCCGTGGTCCCAAGTCACGTGGACCGGAGGCCGGTGAACGGTGTCGAACGGCAGGGCCGTTCCGTGAGATGAATAGAAAACACCGAGGTGGCCCGCGCGTTTTTCGATGGGATCTTTTGCACGGCATAGGATTGAATGATGATGTCTCAGAGCGCTATTTTCGTGGATGCCAGTTTTTTGCTAGCTATTGGAGGACACCGTGCCTCCGGAACAACGCTACGTGCAGCATTTACGGTCAACTATGAGGCACTGATAGACGGGATCCTCAAGACGGCCAAGGAATTCAGCGGCCTGGAAAACCTGAGGATCTATTGGTACGACGCGGCCAAGGACGCAATTTTCACGGACCAGCATAAGCGCATCGGGCTGATACCTGGCGTTAAGGTTCGTCTGGGTCGCATTTCCTTCAACGGCGAGCAAAAAGGCGTAGACCTGAAACTGGGTCTGGATCTGGTTGGCATTGCCCGCAACCGTGCCGCTTCAGTCGCCTTCCTGGTCTCTGGCGATGACGATCTCGCGGAAGCCGTGGAAGAGGCCCAGGACCTGGGCATGAAGGTCGTCTTGATCGGTGTCCAGAAGGCTGACCACCGCCTGGGTGTGGCCTCGGTTGCCGAGCACCTTGCCCTGCGCGTGGACAGCATCATTACCTTGCCCGAGGAACTCATCAAGACTTCGTTCGTGAAGGCCGTGGCCTGGGACCTGGGGCACGCGGCCCAGGCCGCCACCATCGCCAGCGCAGGCACCGCTGCGAGGGAAGTTGAAGCCGACGCTGTTCCACAGCCGGCGACTCCGAAGCCGGTCGGCCCCAAGCCTCCCACACCCGCATTGCTGAACCAGCGCCCCAAGTTGCAGGCGCCGGTGCAACCTCCCGCCCCGGTGCAGCCGGACTACCAGCTCGTGTATAGCTCAACGCAACAAACGTCGGGGTTTGCAAGAGGAGCGGGCGCTGACGCGAGCGCCATGGATGTAGCTTCGGAAGTGGGCAATAGCGTGGCCAAGAACTGGCACGCCAGCACGACCCCGGCCGAGCTGAAAGACTTGATGTCGGATCGCCCGCTCCTTCCGCCGGAGATTGACAGGGTGCTGCTCAAGGATTGTGCGCAACGTCTGGGCGAATGGAAGACGGATCTGCAGGATATTCGTCGTGCCTTGCGTGTTGCCTTCTGGGACCAGCTCGATCAGCTCACATAGGGGTCCCCGATGGGCGTATCGGGGCCAAACTACGATAGATTTCTATGGTGACTTCTGAGCAGACTCCGTTTTTCATCACCACCGCCATCTCCTACCCGAACGGCGTGCCACACATTGGGCATGCCTACGAGGTGATCGCCACCGACGCCATGGCTCGGTTCAAGCGCCTTGACGGTTATGACGTGTTTTTCATGACCGGCACTGACGAGCATGGCCAGAAGATGCTTCAGACGGCCGAACGCGAGGGAATCACGCCGCGAGAGCTGGCACAGCGCAACTCGGATGCCTTCCAAGCCATGAACGACGAGCTGGGAATCAGCTACGACAGGTTCATTCGCACCACGGATTCGGACCATTACGCAGCCGCGCAGGCCATCTGGAAGCGCATGGAAGCCAATGGCGATATCTACCTCGACAAGTACGCCGGATGGTACTCCGTGCGTGATGAGGCGTTCCACGCCGAGGACGATACCGAGCTACGTGAAGACGGCCTTCGCTACTCCAAGGAAACCGACACCGAGGTTGTATGGACCGAAGAAGAATCCTACTTCTTCCGCCTTTCGGCATACCAGGACAAGCTTCTCGAGCTTTACAAGTCCCAGACCGAGTTCGGTGCACCCCAAACCCGTTTCAACGAAGTCATCCGCTTTGTCGAGCGGGGACTGGAAGACCTGTCAATTTCGCGGACTACCTTCGACTGGGGCGTTCCGGTTCCCGGGAACAAGGACCACGTCATGTATGTGTGGGTCGATGCGTTGACCAACTACCTGACCGGCACTGGTTTCCCCGATATCGAATCGGAGTCCTTCAAGAAGTATTGGCCGGCAGACGTCCACGTTATTGGCAAGGACATTTCGCGTTTCCACGCGATCTACTGGCCCGCCTTCCTGATGTCAGCAAAGCTCCCTTTGCCGAAGCGCGTGATGATCCATGGTTTCCTTCACAACAACGGCGTGAAGATGTCCAAGTCCTTGGGCAACGTCGTTGCACCTGCAGACTTCGTCTCCCAGTATGGTCTGGACCAGGTCCGGTACTTCTTCCTTCGGGAAGTTCCCTTCGGTGCTGACGGAAGCTACAGCCACGACTCCATTGTTGGACGAATGAACTCCGACCTTGCCAACAACTTGGGCAACTTGGCACAGCGGTCATTGTCAATGGTCGCCAAGAACTGTGGGGGAGCGGTACCAACTCCCGGAGAGCTGACGGACGCGGATCAGCAGATCTTGGCTGAGGCCGGGGAACTGCTTGAAATTTGCCGAGACTCGTTCTCACGCCAGGAATTTAGCAAGGCGTTGGAAGCCATCTGGACGGTTCTGGGCGATACGAATGCCTACTTTGCCGATCAAGCGCCTTGGGTGCTTCGCAAGACGGACTTGGCGCGCATGGAGACAGTTCTTTACGTGACATTGGAAGTAGTTCGCCGCGTTGCGTTGCTGGTCCAGCCCGTAATGCCAGCAGCCGCTGCATCGTTGCTTGAGGTTCTGGGCCAGCCGGAAGGATCGGCACGCGAGTTCGGTTCCTTCGATACAGCGCTCGTAGCGGGCACTGAGTTGCCACCTCCGGCGCCGATATTCCCTAAGTTTGAAAGCTAAGGCACATCAAGTACGAGGTAATTGCCGCCGACCGATTAATTCACGAATTCCCCGAAACGGCGCTTTCAGGTAAGTCGGTAAGATGCTCAGGACGTTTGGTTAACAATGAGCGAACATTGTCAAAATTCCGGCATCTCGCAGGGTGTTGATTCTCACGAGGCGGTTGGAGTTTTGCCTGCCATCACGGCATCTCGTCCTGGTGACGTGGAGATCGTTCTTGCAGTCGTTTTCGTTGCCGTCGCTGTGAGTTCGGTCCTGATTGCTAACTGGTAGATATGAGAAAACGTAGGGCTTTCATGACTCAAAGCTTCTCGCCCTGGTGAAGACTTGGCCAAAGTTGAATGTTCAAACAATGTAGTGAATAAAGATCTTGCATCGTACACAAATGCGATGCACGGGACCGATTGCCCGTGTCGGCCCGCAAACCCTGGATGAGCTTTTCCACTAGGATGAATGATGATATTTGTCTTGTCCTAAGTCATCAAACGTTGTAGAGAGAAGGACTGCGTTTTGCCCAAACGAGTCGATAAATCCAAGTTGCTACTTGCCATACGCCTGTTGATCGACGTAGTCCTGTCGTTCGGGTTAGCATTCGCAACTGGCTTTCTGAGTTCAAACGCAGTCCTTGGAATAATTGTTGGTGTATTAGCCGTGGTGTTCCTCGCCGCGCGAACCATGCTGATGCAGCGTGACGGTCTTGCCAATGCGAAGTTCCGTAAAGATACACGTGAGCAGATGCGCAGAATTCGTGTAGATGCGTCAAAAAAGGCTGCCCCGTTGACGGGGAAGGCACTTCAGGATCAGATCCGTGATCTGGACCAGAAAATTGAAATCTCGCAGCGAAATATCGCCAACGGCATTAATTCCTTGTCCGCAACGGTACAAGCCGTAGGAGCAACTGGGCCCACATCTCCAGCAGCGGCTGGTCAGGCTCATCCAGTAGTGCTAACCACTGCCGAGCCTACACAGGCGATCCTGGCTGCCGATATCAAGAAGCGCGCCAAGCGGCCGGCACCCATTCGTAATGTGGCCTCAGCCTATAAGCCGATAGTCGAAGGCGAACGGGTGCAGTGGGCACTGTCTAAGGAAGGTCGCGATACATGGACCGCCGACGATGAAAGCCAGGCATACCGTGGTTCGGATTTGCCGTACAGCCATCAAATTCCTGTAGCAATGATTGCCGACGACTTTACTTTCGGCAGTTTCCAGCCGGAGTTCAAGACCGTGCGACTAAAGCCTCAGACCTGGCGCCAGCAGATGGATGCGAACAAGCCGCAGATGTTCATTTGCGAATCCGCGTGGCAAGGTGGATCACCAAGTGAACACCCATGGCAGGGAAAGATCTACACCTCAATTCGTTTCAAACACGAGAACCGCAAAGAACTCATCGAGATTCTGAATTACTGCCACGAGCAGGGAATTCCGACAGTGTTCTGGAACAAGGAAGATCCGGTCCACTTCTCTGACCGAATCAATGACTTCATTCGAACTTCCGCATTGTTCGATTACGTGTTCACGACCGCTGAAGAGTGCGTTGAGCTCTATATCCGTGACGTTGGCGTTCCATATGCAGATGTACTGCCGTTCGCAGTGCAGCCGAAACTCTTCAACCCAATCGGTTCTTACGGTGCAGATTCCAGCGTCAACTTTGCGGGTACATGGTATGCGCGATACCCACACCGGGCAAAGGCCGCTTCGAGGATTATTGACAAGGTCCTGGCCTCTGACAATGAGATGGTTATCTACGACCGCATGTATTCGTCGCCAAGTAAGGCTTACGAGTACCCGGAGCGCTACAAGCAGTACACTCGTCCGGCGATCTCCTACGAAGAGACTGCAGACGCATACCGCAACTCAAAGTACGGCATCACCCTGAACACCGTGACCGATTCCAAGACCATGTTCGCACGCCGAGTGTTCGAACTTGCCGCTTGTGGCGTCGTGGTCCTTTCCAATACAGCGATGGGCGTCAAGCACTTCTTCGGTGACAGCGTTTACTACGCCGACTCGGATGATTTTGATTTCAGCAAGATCAGCGATGCCGAGTTCTTGACGCAGCAGCGCAACAGCATGCAGATTGCCTTCCAGAACACATATCGTCACCGTGCAGAACAGATCCTGAATGCCGTGGGCATTGAACATGCAAGCTATTTCGAGAAGGTTCAGCTCGTTGCCCGCGTAGATGACGAAAAAGCCGCGGAGCGAATCCTCGCATATTTCGAGGCCAATCGAGCCAAGTTCAGCGGATTACTCATCGTTTTGACTGATTCTGCAGACCAGACGTTGGCGATGGAACTCACTCGTAAGCTTCCAAGCACTGTCCGAGTCATTCGCCAAAATGAAATTGACACCCGTTCCATTCGTTCACGAAATGTCTTGAACTCCCGTAAGGCCCTACTGATTGACACCCGTGAAGGCTCCTTCCTGGAGGAACCCGACCTTGCGTATCTGATCGACGTGGGTAGCTCTATGAATGAAGCAATCGCTGTGACGGATCAGCCTGAGTTCAATCGATTCCGCTACACCCGCCAATCGCGCCCGAACAACGTTCTCGTGAATGCGGAACAGGTGTTCCCGGTTCTAGCCGAACGTTCCAACGACTCATCGATCTTCCTGGTCTAGAAGGATACTTAGATGATTAGCATCATTATTCCCACGTACAATTCCATCGCGAAGATGGACGAGACGCTGGCTTCGTTGCGGGCGATCCCGAATACTATACCTCACGAGGTCATCTTCGTTGACGATCAGTCCAAGGACAATACCTACGAAGTGCTGGCGGCTCAATGCGAGTCCGAGGCTTTCTGGAAGCTTTTTCGTCTGCCGGAGAATTCGGGATCCGCAGCCAAACCCCGTAACTACGGTATTGACAAGGCAGAGGGGGAGTACCTCTTCTTCCTCGACTCTGACGACATTCTGATCCCTTCAGGTTTGGTCAATGCCTACGAGCACGCGGTTCGTTTCGACAGTGATGCTGTACGCAATAGTCTCCAAGTCGTGGCACCCAACGGAAAGTCACGTATGTCCGACCGCATCCCGGGCTGGGACAAGGTCAAGGATGCCAGCTCCAGGCTGCGCGTTATCGCCAAGTATCAGAGCCTTACGTGCTCATTCCTGATGCGTCGTGATGTTGTCATCGATAATGAAATCCGCTTCCTGGAAACCCGCCGCATCGGCGAGGACATCACCTTTACAGCGGAAGTACTTACGAAGTGCAAGAACGTGGCTTATCGCGATGTCCCAATTCGAAAGTACGTCAAAAACGATGACGACGAAGCCTCTGTCACGCAGAAGTTGGATTCCCAGAACTTCCGGGACTTTATCGAAGCTTGGTCTGATGTCGATGCCATCCTTGGTACCAGCGGAGTGTCGTTCGTTAAGGAGCACGGCCACGCGGCCATGGACTACGCCCTGAGACAGTTCATCTGGTTCAAGACCGAGGACCTGTCCCGCGATGTCTTTGACCACTTCAGCGAGTTTTGCAACGTTCACTGGAACCTCATCGCTGAATTCCCATTCACACGTCGCCTAAGCGAACTGGTGCTGGCAGCACGTGACGGCAACTACGAAGAGTTCGTTGACGCTTGCAAGACGCGCCTCGTTCTTGCGGGCCACGACCTGAAATTCATGAACGAACTGCTGCCGGAACTCAAGAAGCGCTACAACGTCCGCACAGACAAGTGGACGGGGCATGAAACCCACGATGCATCATTGAGCCAGGACCTGCTGGACTGGACCGATTACGTCTGGGTCGAATGGCTACTAGGTGCGGCTGTTTGGTACTCGAACAATGTAACGTCACACCACCGTCTTGTTATCCGAGCGCACCGTAGCGAGATGACTGTAGATTATGGTTTGCGAGTCAAGACCGAGTCCATTTCGAAAATAATTGCCATCGCGCCTCATTCGCTCAATGACTTCAGTGACCGCTTCGATATTCCGTATGAGAAGTTCAACCTGATTCCAAACGCCTTCGACGTGAATTCCTATCAGACCACCCCGGACGATGCAGAAAATCGACGGTTCGAGTTGGCTCTGATTGGCAGTGTGCCGGCTCTCAAGGGCTTCCACCGAGCAATTGAATTGCTCTCGCAGCTGCGAAAGATTGATGATCGTTACCGACTGCGCGTCTACGGGAAGAAATACAATGAATACGCATGGGTAATGAGTTCCGAATCTGCACGTCGGTACTACGACACGTGCGATTCACGCATTGCGGAGCTTGGGCTCGAAGGCCACATTCACTATGAGGGTTGGGTGGACACTAAAGAATCCCTTCGTAATGTCGGCTTTGCTTTGTCTCTCAGTGATTTTGAGGGTATGCAGGTTGCCCCGGGCGAAGCATTCTGTGCCGGTGGACAGGGACTTTTCCTTCCGTGGCGCGGTGTTGAAGCTTGTTACCCAGCCGAATTCATCTTTGAAACGATTGAGTCGATGAGGGACTACATCCTGGAGATGCGGGATGACGCAGTGTCCTTCAGTCGCGCGTCGAATTACGGTCGTCATTTCATGAATGAACGGTATGATATTGGAATGGTTTCAAGTCAAGTCGTTGATCTCTTGGACCGAGTTCGTGCTTAGGCTTTGAAATGGAGAGTGAATGCATGTCTGCTGAGCATGCTATGGATACCCGTGTTTTACTTGACGGGTACGCGGGGGAGTTTTCCGACGGATCGCCAAAGGGTTGGATCGTTAGTAAAGATGACCGTGGATATGCATTCACCCTACCGAATGGGGCTTTGATTCATTCGGTAGAATTGCAAGATGAAAGTGTCTGGACTCAGATACCGCAAAAAGATTCGAACACTACGATCCTCTGGCGGAATTCTCTTGCGTACTTAGTCCGCCTCTTTGAATTCGAACTAAGCCAACGATCCGTAGAGACCGCTCGAAATGTAGTTGAAAGTTTCTTGCGTTGGATAGAAGACAAATCAGCCGAAGACCCAAAGTCTTTGAAGTCGGGCAGCCTCGATCATCAAGGTGCTTTGCGCATCCGTACGCTTATGTCGCTCATTTCAACCCTGTCTCGTACTGGTGATTCCGAAAACTTTGAGGTATTCCAAGGCCTTTTTAATCGCTTGATTGTCGTCGAAGAACGGCTGTTGGATCATCTGGACCTCTACCAGCCAAACAACCATGGAATTATGCTGGGTATGGCGCATCTTCACGCATCCACTTTGTTCCCCGCGAGTGCCCAATTGCGCGACGCCAGCGATTGGGTCAAAGCACTGTACGAAACACTTGGTCAGATCATCGATGCGGATGGAATCGCGTCTGAGAATACTCCGATCTATCAGGTCTTCTATGTTTCATTGATCGAAGACGTCTTGGCCTTCCTTGTCTGGAGCGGTCAATTCCCAGGAAAGGTTAGGATCTTTCAGCTGCTATTACGTGCAGCTCAAATTGGCGTGCAAAGGCAGCTATTGCCAAATGGGGCGGTACCGCCGATCGGCGATAGTCCAGGTGGGATGCAACATAGGTTTAGGCCCCTTCTCGGTAAGTTGTGGTCTCCTGCCAATGGTTTGGCAATTACCAGCTCTGAATCGCACTACCTTTCCTTCATAGCTGGATTCAAAAGTGTGATCCATAAACAACTCGATGAACTAAGTGTTTGCTGGTGGCTAAATGGAGAATTCGTATTACGTGACGCAGGGCTTCTAAGCTACGATCAAAGCGATCTCGTTGCTGCATCGATGCGCGGGCACCAAGGCCATTCACTGCCGACCTACGTGAGATTTGATTCTTGGACTACACGCGAGACGATCTCGTTCGGGAAGAACAGCAGCCGGCTGCGGGCACATTTGATCTCAGAAGAGCGAACAGCCGATTCGACAAAGTTCCTCGGTAAATTGAATTTTGATGGAAATAAGGTTTTAGAACGTAATGTTAGTTTGTTCGGTACGAATCGACTTTCTATTACTGACAGCTTTACCGCTACGACACACGGGGATGCATTGGTCCGTTTCGTGTTCGATCCATCCTTGAAAGTCGAGTCACATGAAGCTGGCAGCGGATTAGTCTTGCGATCTGCGAACCGTCGAGTTGTTGTGAAGTTCCGCGGTGACGGTACCAAATCTCCAATTGGTAGTGTGGTAAAAGAAACTCATGTAGCGATTCAGCACTATTCGGCAGCAGCTACCAAAGAAATTTTGATAACCGCAGTTGGTACCGAAGGCCCATTCCGTATTGAGACGGAAATTCTCGTAGAAGATATCTGATAGGTGTATTTATGATTGGTGTCACTGGCATCCTTAAAAGTCTCCCAATAACTTTTCCTCTGTCGTTCGCTGAGAACTCCGGTAATATGATTCATGGTGACGTTCCTTTTCGAATGTTCCGCGAATCATACCTGGCCATCGATCGATCCTGGCCTGGCTATGATGAAGGCGATCGATTCAAGGACTTCGTCAACGGTTCCTGTACTCATGTAGTAATAACATGTGCAAATATGTTTAGGGCCAATGATTTTGGACCTAATATCAGAAAGCGTTATGTGAAGCTTGAGGAAATGCTATCTGGTTACAAGAAACCAGTTATCCTCTTTGGCTTGGGCGTCCAAGCAGCAGAGCAAGATCTCAGTAAGGTGGACTTTCCACCCGAGGCAATTTCCGCCATGCAAGCTATTTCAGAAAAAGCCCACTCAGTCAGTGTACGAGGTGAATTTACAAAGTCTGTTCTGGCGAAATACACCAACGTTGATAATGTTTTTGTGACGGGATGTCCAAGCTTTTTTAGCGCACCAGAGTCATTTACTCAGCTTCAAGCCAATTTGAGCCATTTGAAATCAAACGATTCGCCCAGATTTTCCTTCAGTGGAACTCACTTCAACAAAAAATACGAACAGCGTCTTCTTCTAAAGGCAATCCAAGGTAATGGCTTCTTAATTGAACCTCAAAATAAGGATAACTACATATTTCACCGCGAATCTTTAGATAATCCTGAATTAGTCCAGGTCCCGGATCATTTTCGAAACTTGTTGACCGGACCGCGGCCTGAATTGTCCAGGGCCGAACTCGTCGAGTTTTTCTCGAATAGATTTAAGATGTTTCGTGACATCAAGCCATGGGACGAATTTAATAGGGAATTTATTGACTTCACTTTCGGTACAAGATTCCATGTTAATATGTCGTCGATATTGAGTGGGAAGCCTGCGTTATGGCTAACCCATGATTCGCGAACTCGCGAACTGGCGCAGACACTTAATCTGCCTTCTCTGGAAATTGAAGAAGCGTCCAGTATGGATATGAGTGAAATAATTGAAAGTGCTGATTATTCTGCACTCTTCGATAATTTAGATAATATGTTTGAAACATTTAATGATTTTCTTCGCCATTCTGACTTGCCAACCGTCGCTATGCCGAGACTCAGTTGAGCTAATAGTTGCACGCACACAATCAACGGATTTGCTTAAAGTGGCGATCCCCTTGTCTGCAGAACACTTTGCGAGAGGTCGGCCAATATGGGTCGTATTGTGTTTGCCGTATTGCCTATACGTCGAGCTGACATGAGCTTTAGAAGCTTATTTGAGAATGTATTTCAGGATTTGATGGAAGTGAGAAAAGGTGGATGTAGGCCTCGAAGTGCTGAGTAGCGATCGCGGAATGACTGTCGCGATTAGAAATTTCTTTCAACTCGAAGTGAGTATTTCGGGAACCGATCTTGTGCCCGGGGTTTTCAGATTATTTCGCGGTCGCGAACTTTTGACTTCGAAGCGTTCGAGTGACGGAAAATTTTCATGGAACTTGGAATCGTATGGCCATTATAGTGTGGAATACAATCCACGCAGTGAATTGAACTCTTTGACGCCGATTTCCGCTGGTTTTCGTTTCAACGGTTTTGGTGCCGATCCAAATCAAAAATCGCTTTCAAGAATCGCAATTCTAGGCGTTTCTCGCTTGGCCTTGGTGATTAGCGAATTACTCAGAGAAACTAAAGAAGCAGAAGTTGTCTTCGTTTCTCGAAATCCAGAACACATCGGCAGAATTTTTGCTGGCGGTAGAATCTTGGCTTTTGACGATGTCGACGTTAAGGATTTCGACCAGTGGATATTGATGAATGGCGTTACCCTGGACGTTGAGAGTACTTTTCGCGGTTCGCATTGTGCTTACGGCTATTTGACTTCAACGAGTCCTGGCCCAATTGAACCTTACTTGAATAGTCTGACGATTATGCAATTACATGAAATGGCTCATGATTATCACAAGAGTAATGTTCAAATAGGTGCGGATTTCATTACGAGATACCTGCGAAAACGGTTCGGTTCAGTCTTGCCCGCCTCTGTCGACCTATCGGGCGTCAGATTTGCCTATGGGTGCATCAGCACGGTAATCAACAAGAACGCCATAGTAGGAAAGAACGTGACTATTGGTCAGAATGTGACTATCGGTGGCCGCAATGGCATTGACCCGGTTCTTGAAGATAATGTTTGGATTGGTGCTGGCGCGGTCGTACTTGGATGCAAAATCGGTAAGAATGCGACGATTGCTGCCAATGCTGTGGTAACCAAGGATGTTGCTGCAGGCGCGACAATCGTAGCTGCACGCGTCCGAGAGTTGGGATGACGTTACATCTTCGATGCAGTCAATTCATATCTTATCTAGCTTTGTTTTTGAATTGACTTATGCTTCATTCACCTGCGGCTCGAATTCTTCCTGAGGCCTCGAGGGCAGTCTTCAGTAGCTGTGATGCTAATTGTTCCTATTGCATTTGCCGTGATTTATGCTCACACGTCCTGCCCTGGTGCAGGTGAGGGCGTGATTGCTAAATAGCGTCTGATGGTACCGGTGTTCTGGCGACCTGGTACCGCACCCACGGCATAGGTGGTACTGGCGTTCCGGCGAGTGGGTACCGTGTCCAGCATTTTTCGTATTGGCCAAGAACCGTTG
>NZ_JBKKAP010000169.1:0-4428 GCF_046714615.1 Paeniglutamicibacter sp. | reverse complement strand
GGGGGGGGGGGGGGGGGCGGGGGGGCTGCCCCACCCGCACTCGTGGGGGGGGGCGCCCCCCTCGGCGGGGCCCACCGCGGGCTCGCGTCCCGCCCAGCTTCCGCTCACCGCCACCGCAGCCGACATCGCCGAGGTGCACATCAACGGGGAGCTGGTCGCCCGCAACGGGATCCACACCCGGCTGGGCGACCCGGCCAAGCTTTACGCAGCCTTCTTCACCGAGAACCCGGAGTTTTCATGAGCACCACGCTGATCACCAACCTGGCCGAGGTCTTCACCTCCGACGCCGCCCAATCCGTCATCAAGGACGCCGCGATCCTCATCGACGGCGAAAAGATCGCCTGGATCGGGCCCGCGGCCGATGCCCCTCAGGCGGATAAGACCATCGACGCCGGCTACCGGGCGGCGCTGCCGGGCTGGGTCGACTCGCACACCCACCTGGTCTTCGCGGGGGACCGCAGCCAGGAGTTCGTGGCCCGCATGGCCGGGCAGAACTACGCCGCAGGCGGCATCGCCGTGACCACCGCCGCTACGCGGGCGGCCAGCGACTACGACCTCACCCGTCTGGTCATGGGCAGGGCGGCGGAGGCCCTGGCCGGGGGCACCACCTACCTGGAAACCAAGACCGGTTACGGGCTGGGCGTGGAAGAGGAAGCCCGGCACGCCCGCATCGCCTCGAGCGTGGTGGACCAGGTGACATTCCTGGGGGCCCACCTGGTGCCGGCGGGCATGGACGCCCAGGAATACACGGATCTGGTCTGCGGGGAAATGCTGGAGCGGGTGGGGCCCTACGTGCAGTTCGCCGACGTCTTCTGCGAGCGGGGCGCCTTCAACGAGGCCCAGTCCCGCCAGGTCCTCACCGCGTCACGGGATGCCGGACTGGGGCTTCGCGTCCACGGAAACCAGCTCGGCCCCGGCCCCGGGGTGCAGCTCGCGGTGGAATTCGGTGCCAAGAGCGTTGACCACGTGAACTACCTTGATGAAGCGGATGTGACGGCGCTCGCCGGCTCCTGGAAAAACTGGGATGCGGGTTCCCGGAGCGGGACGGCCGGTACCGTGGCGACCTGCCTGCCGGCCTGCGACCTTTCGACCCGGCAGCCGCTGGCGCCGGGCCGCGAACTGATCGATGCCGGGGTGCAGATCGCGCTGGCCTCGAATTGCAACCCCGGGACCTCCTACACCTCGTCGATGGCGTTTTGTGTGGCCACCGCCGTATTGCAGATGCACCTGAGCATCGAGGAAGCCATCACGGCTGCCACCTTCGGGGGAGCGTTGGCCCTGGGCGTGCAGGACCTTGTGGGGAGCTTGGAGGTGGGCAAGCGGGCAGACATCCAGCTGCTCAACGCCCCGGCCGTGGCGCACCTGGCCTACCGGCCGGGCATGAACCTCACCGGTCCGGTGTTCCGGGCAGGGGTGCTGGCGGCAGGACGCCTCTAGCGTATTCTTCGCGTTGGCCAGTGCGTTCGTGATAAACAAGAACACATGGCTATTACTGCACTCAAAGGTACCCCCGTCCAGATCGTTGGCGAACTGCCCGCCGTTGGCGCAATCGCACCGGAATTCACGCTTACCGGCGCCGACCTTGGCGACGTGACCAGCTCCGGGCTGCGCGGCAAGCGCGTCGTCCTGAACATCTTCCCGTCCATCGACACCGGCGTCTGCGCTTCCTCGGTCCGCCGCTTCAACGAGCTGGCCTCGGGACTCGAGAACACCGCGGTCGTTTGCGCCTCGGCCGACCTGCCGTTCGCGCTGGGCCGCTTCTGCGGTGCCGAGGGCATCGAAAACGTTGTTCCGACCTCGACCTTCCGCTCCGACTTCGGCGCCGAATTCGGCCTCACCCTGGGCGACGGCCCGATGCAGGGCCTGCTGGCCCGCGCGATCGTCGTCCTGGACGAGAACGGCGCGGTCCTGCACACCGAGGTTGTTCCCGAAATCACCACCGAGCCGAACTACGACGCAGCCATCGCGGCACTGTCCAACTAACGCTTAGGCCAAGGAGGCCGGGGCCGGATCCAAGAATTTCTTGGGTTCGTCCCCGGCCTTCTTTTTTCGTGTCCGGGTGCCCGGTTCACGGGCGGACTCCGGGCCCTCCCTCATCGTGCAAGACTTAAGGCATGGATTTGGAGGTGTCGCCCGCGCTCACGATCCCCGCGGTGGAACTGGGCTGGCGCTTTTCGCGTTCCTCCGGGCCAGGCGGCCAACACGTCAACACCTCGGACAGCCGCGTCGAGCTGTCCTGGAACGTGGCAGACTCATTGGTGCTTTCCGATGACCAGCGGACGTTGCTTCTGACGCGTCTGGGACGCCGCCTCATAGCCGGGACGATCACCGTGTCCGCTTCCGAGCGGCGCTCCCAGCTGCGCAACCGGGAGCTCGCCCTGGGCAAGCTCTCCGCCCTGGTGGCCGAGGGGCTGGCACCCGATGCAGCGCCCCGGCGTCCGACCAAGCGCACCCGAGGCTCGAACCAGCGGCGACTGGCCGCCAAGGGACAGCGCTCGGACACCAAGAAGCAGCGGCGTCGGCCCTCCGCCGAGTAGCAACGGCAGCAATGCCCCATTGCGGGCAACTCCCACGCCAAGGCAACGCCCGGTGCATGTCAGCCGGACGCCGCACAGGAAGCTGCGTGAATCCGCGGTGCAATCTTGTGCAGGAGCCTGTCCCTGTCTGCGTGGTTGTCGTGGGTGATCGTGTCAAAGAAGCTTTCCAAGCCCATGGCCCCGAGCCACACCTGCGCGCGCCACGCTTCCTCGGGCGACGGAGCGATGTCCTCCAGAAGGTCAGCTCCGTGCCAAAGGCCGAGGTAGGCGCTGTTCAGGGCAGGGTCCCATGCGGCCGCCAGGTCCCAATCCAGCACGCCGACCAAATGCCCGTCGATCCAGTGCATGTTGTGCCCGGCCAGGTCCCCGTGGACCAATGACGGCGTGATGCCGGAAAAGCCGGCAATGGTGGACAGCACCCGTTGCGCATCTGCGACCAGCTCGGCCGGTAGCGCGCGCAGCGTGGTTTCGGTCTTCGCCTCGTCCCAGGGGCCGCGAAAGGAAAACGGCGGGGCCAGCAGGTGGGCAAGTGGCCCGACATCGACGGCCGCGAATTCCTCGAGTACGGCGCGCAGGCGCGTGGCATCACCGGCGTGTGGCAGGTGCGCGGCACCCGGGATGTAGCGCTGCATGACGGCGGCGGAGCCATCGCCGTGCCAGACCTCGCTCAGTGCGGTGGGCAGCTGGAAACTGAATTTGCCCGACAGCGCCTGGACCAGGTCCACCCGCCGCTGCATGTCCCTGGCGGCTTCAACGGTGCGGCTCATCCGCATGACCGCCTGGCCGTCGGCCACCAGCACGAGGTGGAATTGTCCACCCTCCTCGACGCGCGCTGCCTTCCAATCCGGCCCCGGGTAAAGGATGTTGGCCAGCTCGTATTCGTGTCTCAGTGCTTCTCGTGTCACCTATCCATCCTTGCAGGTCAACACGTGTGTGGGTACACAGGATCAGCACGTAGGATCGAAGGCATGAGCCCAAAAGCGTCGGGGAACACGCATTTCAGCCAACTGTCGGCGAGATCGATGACTGACGTCGGAACGCGCCGCGGACTGAAGATCGAGCTGCTCATCGTCCTGGGGTTGTCCCTGGGGCAATCGGCCATCTACGCAATCGTGAACCTGATCGACAAGATGACGCGGGCGCCCCTGGGCTCACAGACCACTTCGCTGAATAATTCGTTGAACCAACGCCAGTACTTTGACCTGACCTACCAGTTGCTGGACATCTTCTTTGCCCTGGTTCCGGTGATGCTGGTGTTCTATCTGCTCTGGAGGATTCCGGGGGGCAATCCGTTTGCCCGGCTCGGCTTTGACCTGGCGCGGCCAGTCCGGGACCTGGGCTGGGGAACCGGACTGTTTCTGGCCATGGGCATCGGAACACTTGGGGTCTACGCGTTGGGCCGTGCGCTCGGGCTGACCACGATCATCGTGCCTGCGGCGTTGGACGACTATTGGTGGACGGTCCCGATACTTGTCTTCTCCGCGATCCGCCACGGCATCCTGGAAGAAGTCATCGTCGTCGGGTACCTCTTCGAGCGTCTTGGGCGCCTGGGCTGGGGCAAATGGCAGGTCATTTGCGCCAGTGCCGTGCTGCGGGGCAGCTACCACCTGTACCAAGGCATTGGCCCCTTCATCGGAAACGTCGCCATGGGCGTGGTCTTCGGCTACGTGTATTCGAAGAAGGGGAGGGTCATGCCGCTGGTCATAGCCCACGCGTTCCTGGATATTGCCGGTTTCGTGGGCTACGCCATGTTTGGCTCTGCCATCGGGCTCGGCTCGTAGCACTCGGTCCCGGTCGTGTCGCGCATGGTAGGCGATGTACGGCAACTGGCGGACGAAAAAACCGCGTGGTTTTTGGTTTTGAGGGCGGTGGCTGTTAACCCCCACCCCCC
>NZ_JBKKAP010000168.1:0-74903 GCF_046714615.1 Paeniglutamicibacter sp. | reverse complement strand
CGGGGGCCTTTTGCCGCCCCCCACCGGGGGCGGTTTATTTTTTGCCGACAATCCGCAAAATGGGCCCCCGCCCGCTGTGTTTCCCCCCCATCCGGTGCTCCCCCACCATGTTCGGAGAACTCCTTGTCCCGAAAACTTCATCGCGACCAGCTGTGGAACGCGGCACACGTTGAGCGCGCCGCCCTGGCCGAGGACCTCGCCACGCTCGAGGACTCCCGGTGGGCCCTGCCCTCGCTGTGCGGCCGCTGGAGCGTCAGGGAGACCCTGGCACACCTCACGGCAGCGGCAAGCGTGGGCCCGGTGCGGTGGTTCGCCAGCGTCCTGGGCGCCAGGTTCGATTTCGACCTCCACAATGACCGGCGGCTGGCCGAACAGCTCGGGGCAACGCCCGCCGAGACACTCGCACGCTTTCGCGACATCGCCACCAGCACCACCTCGACGCTCGGACCCACCGAAGCGTGGCTGGGGGAAGTGGTCGTGCATTCCGAGGACATTCGTCGCCCGCTGGGGATCGTCCGCGCCTTTCCGGTGGATGTGCTGACCACCGTCGCCAACTTCTACGCCCGGCAGGACTTCACGGTTGACGGCAAGAAGGCCATCGCCGGACTGAGGCTCGAGGCGACCGACGGCCCCTTCGCCACCGGCGACGGCCCCTTCGCCACCGGCGACGGCCCCATGGTCACGGGCACGACCATCGCGCTGACGATGGCCATGGCGGGACGCGGCGCCTATTGCGATGAGCTCACCGGCCCGGGGGTCGAAACCCTGCGCGCTCGCTGTTCGGCGTATGGAAGCCACGAGAGCGAAGGCGACCTCGAAGGCTGAGCACGCACTGTTCCGGGGGCCTGCCGGGGAGCCGCGGCGGAAGCGGCCACAAAGGATCCGGAATTCAGCCCCGGGTCGGTCAATATCCTCAGCCAGGAAAGCGTTGTCCGCGAGACCGGTAAATTCGTGGGGTTGCACCTCAAGGCACCGGCTCACACCCGGTTCCTGATCGGAGCCGGGGACCAGGGCGCCAACGCCGTGCCTTGCGACTTCACGGTGTTGGACGAGCACGCGGTGCCCTACCAGGTCGGTTGCCCGGAGCAGTCCCCCGGCCAGAAACGGATTTCGATCATCTCGCGCGGCGATTTCGACTACGGATTCACCAAGCCACTGAATTAGGGGGAACAAGCCACGCAAAAGGTTGGGGCCGCGCCCCCACCCTTCCCGCACCCAAGTCCGGGCAGCACGATGCCCGGCAACGATGCATCGTTGCCGGGCATGGTGTCCAGACCGCTAGACCAGGGTGAACGGTGCCTTGGCAGGCAGCGGGAACGCCTGCTTGAGCTTTTCCACGTCCTCAAACGGTGCCGTTGCGATCGACAGCTTGGTGAAGTCCAGCTTGGCCTCGCGCAGGCAGGTCTTGATGGCCGTGACCGCCTTCTTGGGCTCCGGGGAAAGGATGCGGATGTTCAGCTTGCGCGGGGCGTAGTCCGAGGACTCCACGGTGCCCAGGCCGCGCCAGGCCAGGTGCCCGACGAGTGCCTCCTTGGCGGCGGCTTCCAGGTACTTGTCGCGGTCGGTTCCCTCGGCGCTCTTGAGCGCGTACTGCACGATGACCCACCCCTGTTCTTCCTCGGACAGGGGCACGAAGCCGTCCTCCTGGCATGCCTCCGTGAACGCCGCCAGCAGGCCGTCGGCGGTCACCTGGTTGACGTCCTTGGCGGTCTCGGTCTTCGACTGGTGCCCCACGGTGCCGTGGTTGACCACGAACTGGCCGAGGTCCTCGCCCTCATAGGTGGTGAACCAGGCCTCGCGGAAGTACATGGTTCCGTCTTCGTCGCGGCGGTAGGTGCGGACTATTGACATGCGGTGGTGCTCCTTAGCGGGATGATGCGTCTGAAAATGCCGTGCGGCCGCGGGCCAGCCAGCCGGTCGCGGTGCCGTCGAAGGGGGCGTGCGACTTGCCGAGGGAACCCAGCAGGTGCCTGGCCTCGTCGCTGATGCACGCCACCAGGTCCTGCGGGTAGCCCATGAGTGAGGCATGCTCCGCGAATTCGTCCTCGTCGTCGAGGTAGATCCCCCGTGACCGCGAGTCTATGACATCGAGGTCCATGTCCACGGAATTGGCTTCCCATCCGCCGCGGGCCAGTTTGCGCCAGCCGATCTGGGTGGACAGGTCCAGGTACACGCGGAAGTCCTCGGCGGGGTCGTCATAGAAGGTGCCCAGCCACTGCCCGGCGCGCGGCACCAGGCACACAGCATCGGTGTCGGCCCAGTGACCGTGGCCGGGGCGCGAGACCAGCGAGCCGGCGGGCTGGTAGATCCAGTGGCCGTGGCTGTCGGCACCCACATAGTACCCAGGGACCACCCAATGCGGGGCCCCGTTGTACTTCCAGGCCCGTGCGACCACGATGTCGCCGGCGACGGCGCCGGCCAGGTCCCGGGGCAGGTTCGCGGGCACCGGTGCTGCTGCGCTCACAGCTGGGGAATCTGTCCGGTGGGCATCTCGGCCCCCGGCAGCGGACGGGCGAAGGGGACCTTGGTGCCCAGCACCTGGGCCAGGGTGTCGTTGGCGATCCGGTCGGCGGTGAGCCCCACCCGCTCCATGACCTGGTCGCGGGTGCCGTGGGCGAGGAACTCGGTGGGCAGTCCCACCTCGTTCAGGGCGGTGTCGACGCCCGCTGCGCGCATTTCCTGGCGGATGCGCGAGCCCACGCCGCCGGCGCGGACCCCGTCCTCGATGCAGACCACGATGCGGTGGCGGGCTGCCAGGCCAATGATGGAGCGCGGCACCGGCAGCACCCAGCGCGGGTCGACCACCGTGACGGTGATGCCCTGGGCGTTGAGCCGGCCGGCGACATCCAGGCAGAGTTCGCTCATGGCGCCGACGGAGACGATCAGCACGTCGCGTTCCTCGCCGGAGCCGAGCTTGGCCAGGACGTCCACGCCGTCGTGCAGGCGCTGGATGGCCACGATCTCCGGGCCGACGTTGCCCTTGGAGAAGCGCACGACCGAGGGTGCATCCGAAATGGCCACGGCCTCGCGCAATTCCTCGCGCAGCCGCACCGCGTCGCGCGGGGCGGCCAGGTGGAGGTTGGGCACGATCTGCATCAGCGCCATGTCCCACATGCCGTGGTGGCTGGGCCCGTCCGGTCCGGTGACCCCGGCACGGTCAAGCACGACGGTGACGCCCGCCTTGTGCAGGGCCACGTCCATGAGCAGCTGGTCGAACGCCCGGTTCAGGAAGGTCGCGTAGACGCAGACCACCGGGTGCAGGCCGCCGAAGGCCAGGCCGGCGGCCGAGGTCATGGCGTGCTGTTCGGCGATACCCACGTCAAGCACCCGGTCGGGGTGCCGTTCCGACATGGTCTTCAGGCCCACCGGCTGCAGCATGGCACCGGTGATGGCCACGATGTCCTTGCGCTCATCGCTGATGTCGGCGATTTCCTCGCCGAAGACTGAAGTCCAGGAACGGGCGGAGGCCTTGGAGACCGGTTCGCCTGTCTGCGGGTCGATGACCCCGACCGCGTGGAACTGGTCGGCCTCGTCGGCGCGGGCAGGCGCGTAGCCGCGGCCCTTTTCGGTCAGTGCATGCACGATGACAGGACCGCCGAAGTTACGGGCCTGTTGCAGCGCCTGGTCGACGGCGGCCTGGTTGTGCCCGTCGATGGGGCCGATGTATTTCATGCCCAGGTCCTCGAAGAGGCCCTGGGGTGCCCACCAGTCCTTGATGCCCTTCTTGGTGGCATGCAGGGACTTGTAGGTGAACTGGCCCACGGGGCCGGAGTCCTTCAACCGGTTCTTGAGCCGGTCCATGGTGCTTTCGTAGGCCGGGAGCGTGCGGAACATGTCCAGGCGCTGGCGCAGCCCGGCCAGCTGGTCGGCGAGCCCGCCGATGGTCGGGGCGTAGGAGCGGCCGTTGTCGTTGACCACGATGACCACGCGGCGGTCCTTGTCGGCGGCGATGTTGTTGACGGCTTCCCAGGCCATGCCGCCTGTCAGGGCTCCGTCGCCGACCAGGGCGACTACGTAACGGTCGCCTTCCCCGGTGAGCTTGCGGGCGCGGGAGATCCCGTCGGCCCAGGACAGCGAGGAGGAGGCGTGGGAGGACTCGACGATGTCGTGCACGGATTCGGCGCGTTCAGGATACCCGGAGAGCCCGCCCTGCTGGCGCAGCGTGGAGAAGTCCTGGCGTCCGGTCAGCAGCTTGTGGACGTAGGACTGGTGTCCGGTGTCAAAGATGATGGAGTCGGTGGGTGAATCGAAGATCCGGTGGATGCCCAGGGTCAGCTCGACCACGCCGAGGTTGGGGCCCAGGTGGCCTCCTGTGCGTGCCACGTTTTTGATCAGGAAGGATCGAATTTCCTTGGCCAGCTGGTGCATTTTAGCCGCGTCCAGGCCACGCAGGTCCCGCGGTTCCTTGATGGTCGGAAGCAGTGGCACGGAGGCAGTCCTTTCGCAGTGGCAAATACCCGTTCAATCTTACCGCTCGTCCCTTGCCGCCGGGCACCATGGCGGTGCACGCCACAGTGTCCCGCCCCACCTCCGCCGGGTATTGGTTCGGTGGTGCCACCCTTGCGTAGGATCATGGAACGGGCAACGCCCTGCCTTTTGCCATCCACCACCAAGCCCTAGGATCCACACCGCCATGAGCACTTCGCGCCCCGCCACCCCCTCGGTCCTCTTTGTCTGCAACACCAATGGCGGGAAGTCACAGCTGGCCGCGGCACTGCTGCGCCAGGTGGCGGGCGATGCGGTGGCTGTGACATCTGCCGGGCTCATTCCGGCCCACCACATCAACGAGCTGGCAGCCTCGGTGGTTCAGGCGGTCGGCGCCGACATGCGTGCCGAGGTCCCCACCGCGTTGACCGAGGAAGCGCTGCGTGCCGCCGACCGGGTGGTCATCGTCGGCGAGGCGAAGGTCCCCGAGCTCGAGGGCGTCACCATGGAACGCTGGGTTCCCGCCGAGGCCCCCGCCGATCTGGCGACGGAGCGCGAGCGCATGGAGTTCCTGCGGGACGACATTGCCGCCCGGGTCACAGCGTTGAACGATGAGCTCGGGACGGCAACCTTCTAGTCCCTGATGTCCCGGAGCCTCGCCCGGAAGTCTCCCGAGGCGGGCTTCTGCGAATGCGGCGGGTATCGATCTCCCCGAGCCCTCGGACGCCAGGAACCTCGGGCGTGCCGCGTCGATGTTCTCAGGCCGTCCGCCCGGGGTCTATCGCCTTGCCGCCGCAGGTGACCCTGGTTACGGCGGTGGTTGCCGTGCCGGGCCGCGACATTGGTGGCAGGTCAGTGCCCGGTCGCGCCGTCGTCCCGGTTGGCCCTGCCATTTTCGGTTCCGCTAGGCCGATTCGGCTGATTCGAATCGTCGATCGGGTCCTGTCGAGCGTCGGACGAATCGAGATTCTGGCTTCCCCTGGTTTCGGCATCCGGGTCTAGCGATTGAGCCCTTTTGGCCTGTTCATGGGCGCTGGACCGTGCTGACTGGGCGTCCGCATTCTGGCTACGGGCCTCTTCCTGGAGGCGGTCGGCGTCAACCTGCGCCTGCTTCGCGTCCGCTGCCGCCCTGGCGGCCTTTGCTTCGCTCTCCCGTGCATTGAGCTCGTCGTCGACCGCCGACTGGCGGAGGGTTTCCGCCCGCTCGTGGTCCTTCTCCTTTTTCCGTCGTTGGACAAAGAAGAGCACTAGTCCAAGGATTACCAGTGCGACAACGATTATGACGATGGTCCACACCAGCTGGCCTGAATCCATGATTTTCGACCTCGTTCCAATGGCGACAATGGGTGTATGACCAGTAAAGCCCAAAACCGGATCGGTTGCCATGGATATGCCACAGCGGCTCATCGCGTTGAGCCGATATTGAAGAATTCCGCATGGAATTCTTACGTGATTGAGCCGCAGGTTTCCCTTCATGGCCCGGGATCGCGTCCCGGAGCCGAGCCGAGCTAGACGAATCGTTCCATCGGCCGCATCCCCGGGCGTGCGCTTCGAAAATCCAAAACCACCGCTACATTAAATGCCGCAAGGGCGGGTCGGCCGAGGATCATTCCTCAACCAACCCGCCCTTGCGAGCGTGGATCGTTGCTAGCTAATTAGCTGGCGGTGATCTGACGCAGGACGTACTGC
This sequence comes from Paeniglutamicibacter sp., assembly GCF_046714615.1. NCBI lineage: Bacteria > Bacillati > Actinomycetota > Actinomycetes > Micrococcales > Micrococcaceae > Paeniglutamicibacter > Paeniglutamicibacter sp. The sequence goes on along the minus strand of NZ_JBKKAP010000168.1, from coordinate 68,789 downwards.
AGGATGCCACCGTTACGGTAGTAATCTGCTTCGCCCGGGGTATCGATGCGCAAGACGGCGTCGAAGGAGACGGTCTTGCCGTCTTCCGCCACGGCGGTGACCTTCAGGGTCTTGGGGGTGGTGCCGTTGTTGAGTTCGGTCACTCCCTCGACTGCGAAGGTCTCGGTGCCGGTCAGGCCCAGGGTCTCGGCGTTTTCGCCAACCGGGAACTGCAGGGGCAGAACGCCCATGCCGATGAGGTTGGAGCGGTGAATACGCTCGAAGGACTCGGTGATGACTGCCTTGACACCCAACAGTGCGGTGCCCTTGGCTGCCCAGTCACGCGAGGAGCCCGAACCGTATTCCTTGCCTCCCAAGACGACCAACGGGGTACCTGCAGCAGCGTAGTTCTGCGCAGCATCGTAGACGTAGGCCTGAGGTGCACCCTCGACGGTGAAGTCGCGGGTGAAGCCACCCTCAACGTTGTCCAGGAGCTGGTTGCGGATACGGATGTTCGCGAAGGTACCGCGAATCATGACCTCGTGGTTGCCACGACGGGAGCCGTAGGAGTTGAAGTCCTTGCGATCCACGCCGTTGGCCAGCAGGTACTGTCCAGCCGGGGAATCGGACTTGAACGAACCGGCCGGGGAGATGTGGTCGGTGGTGACCGAATCGCCCAGCTTCAGCAATACGCGGGCACCGGCAATGTTCTGCACCGGATCCGGAGTGGCCTTCATGCCCTCGAAGTACGGGGGCTTGCGGACGTAGGTCGAGTCCTCGGCCCACTCGAAGGTGTTGCCTGCCGGAGTGTCGAGCGCCTTCCAGCGATCGTCGCCGTCGAAGACACCTTCGTAACCCTTGGCGAACATGCCCTCGTCGATGGAAGAATCCATCGTTGCCTGAACCTCGGTCGGGGTCGGCCAGATGTCCTTGAGGAACACCTCGTTGCCGTCCGTGTCGGTGCCCAGGGAATCGGTTTCGAAGTCGAAGTCCATGGTGCCGGCCAGGGCGTAAGCGATGACCAATGGCGGGGAGGCCAGGTAGTTCATCTTCACGTCCGGGTTGATGCGGCCTTCGAAGTTGCGGTTACCCGAGAGCACTGCGGTTGCGGAGAGGTCGTGAGCCTGAATGGCCTCGGAGATCTCTGCGTCCAGCGGGCCGGAGTTGCCGATGCAGGTTGCGCAGCCGTAGCCCACGATGAAGAAGCCAAGCTTCTCCAGGTACGGCATGAGGCCGGACTTTTCGTAGTACTCGGTGACGACCTTCGAGCCCGGGGCGACGGAAGTCTTGACCCACGGCTTGGACACCAGACCCTTTTCCACTGCCTTGCGCGCCAGCAGAGCTGCGGCAAGCATGACCGAGGGGTTGGAGGTGTTGGTGCACGAGGTGATCGAAGCGATCGAGACCAGACCGTGGTCGATGGAGAAGCTCGTTCCATCGGCCTTGGTGACCTCAACACTGGTCGACGGGCGACCAATGTTCAGTTCGTCGGCTGCACCGGCGGCATAGTTGTGGATGTCCTTGCGGAACTGTTCCTTGGCGCCGGAAAGCTCAATGCGGTCCTGCGGACGCTTCGGCCCGGCGATGGAGGGAACCACCGTCGACAGGTCGAGCTCGAGGAACTCGGAGAAGCGAATCTCGCGGTCGGCGTCGTGCCACATGCCCTGTTCCTTGGCGTAGGCCTCAACGAGGTCCACGTTTTCCTTGGAACGGCCGGTCAGGCGCAGGTAGTCAAGGGTGACGTCATCGATCGGGAACATGGCCGCGGTGGAACCGAATTCCGGGGACATGTTGCCGATGGTGGCGCGGTTTGCCAACGGAACCTGGGCAACGCCCTGGCCGTAGAACTCGACGAACTTGCCAACAACTCCGTGCTTGCGCAGCATCTCGGTGATGGTCAGCACAACGTCGGTTGCGGTGGCACCAGCGGGGATCGATCCGTTGAGCTTGAAGCCAACAACGCGCGGGATCAGCATGGAGACGGGCTGGCCGAGCATTGCTGCCTCGGCCTCAATGCCGCCAACGCCCCAGCCCAGCACGCCCATGCCGTTAACCATGGTGGTGTGGGAGTCGGTGCCGACGCAGGTGTCGGGGTAGGCGCGAAGCACGCCATTAACTTCGCGGGTCATCACGGTGCGAGCCAGGAACTCGATGTTGACCTGGTGCACGATGCCGGTTCCCGGGGGAACTACCTTGAAGTCATCAAATGCGGTCTGGCCCCAACGCAGGAACTGGTAACGCTCCCCGTTGCGCTGGTATTCGATTTCCATGTTGCGCTCGAGGGCACCGGCGTTGCCGGCAACGTCGATCTGCACGGAGTGGTCGATGACCATTTCGGCAGGTGCGAGCGGGTTCACCCGGGTCGGGTCTCCGCCAAGTTCCTTGACTGCCTCGCGCATGGTGGCGAGGTCAACGATGCAAGGAACACCGGTGAAGTCCTGCATCAAGACGCGTGCAGGGGTGAACTGGATTTCGGTGTTCGGTTCGGCATTTGCATCCCACTGGCCTACGGCCTTGACGTGTTCTGCGGTGATGTTCGCGCCATCTTCGGTGCGAAGCAGGTTCTCCAAAAGAACCTTGAGGCTGTACGGAAGGCTTTGCGCACCTTCGACGGCGTTCAGCCGGTAAATTTCATATTCGTTGCCCTTGACGTCCAATACGCCCTTGGCACCAAAACTGTCCACATTGCTCACGGGGACTCCTCTCGCCAGAATTACATCTTCGTTGCACGCCCACAAGGAAATCCAGTTAGGCGGTCCTAACTGAGTTTACCTGTGTTTTATTGCGGCAGAGCTATAAACAGTCTATCCCCCGCCGCCCATGTGACCCCGCCAACCCGACATTTTCGGGCGGGACGGAGTCACATCATCGCCTAGTGGCGGACAAACAGTCCCACGGTTTCCATGTGGTGTGTGTGCGGATAAAGGTCAATGACATCAACCTCTTCCAAGCGGAACCCCGAGGCCATGAGATCGGCCGTGTCGCGGGCAAATGATGCAGGATCGCACGAAACATAGGAGATCTTCTTGGCGCCCGAACGCACCATCGCGGAAACGGCGGTCTTGCCGGCACCGGTGCGCGGCGGATCAAGCACAATCGAATCCAGCTTGGCCTTGCGCGTATTCAATTCCCTGGACAAGGTCTTTTCAACACGCCCCTGGGAAATGATCGCCTGGGGGAATTCACGCAGGTTCTTCAGCGCGTCCTTGCTGGTTCCCGGGGCGCCCTCAATGGACAGCAGCATGCCGTCGTCGCCCACGGCCTTGGCCAGCGGGGCGCTAAAGAGACCTGCCCCGGCGTAGAGGTCCGCGATGCGCGTCCCGTAGCCTGGCGCCAACTGGCTCATCACACGCTCGACCAGGGTGGCAGGGGCCAGACGGTGGATCTGCCAGAAACCCTCGCCGGTGATGCGGTAGTCGTGGCCCGCCACCGATTCGGACAGCCAGGTCCGCCCGCGCAAGCGCTGCAGGGCACCGCGCCCGTCGGCAGCCGATCCCCCGACCTGGGTCAGTGCCGCGGCACTGGTTCCCTCGGGCAGGCGCTTGGCCGCGCGGCCCGCTGCCCCGGCAACCGTTCCGTCCTCGATGAAGAGCACCAGCACCCCGCCATCGTCGCCGGATCCGACGGCAACCTCGATGCGGCTGATGCCTGCCAGCGGCAGATCCCAGAGCGCCAGCTCGTTGATCTTCGGGTGTGCCAGCGGCATTTCCTTGACCGGCACCAGGTCGTTGGAGCGGAAGGCGCTCATGGCCAGGCGGCCCTTGGCATCGACCGCGAAGGCCGTGCGCGTGCGCCAGCCCAGTCCGTCGGCGGACTCGCCCTCGGGGGCGCGAACCGCGGTGAAGCCGTGTTCGGCCACGTCGATGCCGCCCAGGCGCTGCATCTGCTCGACGAAGATCTGTCCCTTGATCGCGCGCTGCGCATCCAGGGCGATGTGCCCGAATTCGGCGCCGCCCACCGGCAGGACGCCGCGCGGGGCGGCACTCAGGGAGTCGGCCTGGGCCCAGAAATGCGGCACCCGGTCCTCTGAGGCCTCGTGGACCTCGACGACGTCGCCGCGCCAGAAGCGGGCCTTCTCGCCGTCGTCGCGGACGGCGACGGACACCAGTTCGCCGGGGATGCCGTGGCGCACGAAGATCACCCGGCCCTCGTGGCGGGCGACGGTGTGGCCGCCGTGGGCGGGTGCGCCCAGGCGCACCTTCAGGATGTTTTCTTGCGTGCTCATGGCTTGTCTTTCGGCTTGGAAATCGGGGGTGCTGCAGAGTGTGTCTTGGTCTTGGCGCCGGCCGAGCCCTCCTCGGTGGGTCCCAGGAACATCGAGACGTCGGAGGAGGCCAGGCGCCACGGCACCGAGGCCACCACGACCCCGGGCTCGTAGTGCAGGCGGTTCTTGATGCGCATGGCGGTCTGGTTGTGCACCAGCTGCTCCCACCAGCGGCCCACCACGTATTCGGGAATGTAGACGACGATCAGATCGCGCGGGGAATCACGCTTGATCGACCGGATGTGCTCGATCAGGGGCGCGGAGATCTCCCGGTACGGGGAGGCAAGCACCGTGATCGGCACCGGGATGCCCAGGGCCGCCCACTGGGCCAGGGTCGCCTCGGTGCGCTCCGAGTCGGCGTCCACCACGATGGCATCGAGCTTCGAGGGCCGTGAGGCGCGGGCGAAGGCCACGGCCCGCAGCACCGGCTTGCGCAGCGTGGAGACCAGCACCAGGGCGTGGACCCGGGCCGGCAGCGCGGTGGCCGACTCGTCCCCGCCAATGGCAAGTTCCTCATCCACCTGAACGTAGTGCCGGTGCAGCGAGTCCATCATGAGGAAAAGCACCGCGATGCCCAACACCGCCAGCCAGGCGCCGTGGACCAGGCGGGTGCCCAGCACGATGACCAGCACCGCGGCGGTGAGCGCAAAGCCAGCGAGGTTCAGCAGCCGCGAGCGGTGGATGCGGGCGCGCACCCGCTTGTCAGGGGACTGGGCCAGTTCGCGGCCCCAGTGCCTGATCATGCCCAGCTGGCTCAGGGTGAAGGACACGAAGACCCCCACCACGTAGAGCTGGATCAGGGTCGGCACATGGGCGTTGAACACCCAGATCAGGACGATCGCGGCAATGGCCAGGGCCAGGATGCCGTTGGAGAAGCCGAGCCTGTCCCCACGGGTGCGCAGCTGGCGGGGCAGGTAGCCGTCGGTGGCCAGGTGCGAGGCCAGGTTGGGGAAGGAGTTGAAGGAGGTGTGTGCGGCTATCAACAGCACCGCAACGGTCAGCGCCAGCACCAGGTAGAAACCGATCGAGGCGCCCCCGAAGATGGCCTCGGCCACCTGTCCGAGGACCGGATGCTGGATGTAGTCGGCGGGGATAGGACCGCCGTTAAACCGCAGGCCGGTGGCGGGGTCCTCCACCACGTGGACCTGCACGGCCCGGGCCAGGTACATGGTCCCCAGGGTCAGGGCTCCGGCAATAAGGCCAAGCAGCAACAACACGATCGCCGCGTTGCGCGCCTTCGGGGCGGCCAGCGTGTGGACGTTGGAGATCGGAACCTCGACGCCGGTCAGCGCGGCGGATCCGGTGGAGAAGGCCCGCAGCACCAGCAGCACCCCGGCCAGGCCGGTGAGCCCGTGGGGGTAGTCCGGGTCGGGAACGACCTCGAAGCCTGCGCTTGGGGCCGTGCCCAGGGTGCCGGTAGCGGCAAGGATCCCGCCCGCGGCGAGCATCACCAGGACCACCCCGATGAACAGGTAGACGGGCGCGGCGGTACCGATCTTGGACCGGCCCCGCCCGCGCAGGTTCAGCACCGTCAGGACCACGACCCCGGCGGTGGCAAGCCATGCCTGGCTCCCGGCCAACGCGGGGAATGCGGCGATGATGTAGTGCGAGGCAGAGGAAATTGACACCGCCACGGTGAGCACGAAGTCAACCAGCAGGGCAGCCGCCACCGTGGTCCCGGCCCGCGGGCCCAGGTTCACCGAGGCGATTTCGTAGTCCCCGCCACCGGAGGGGTAGGCCTTCACCGACTGGCGGTAGGAGGCAATGATCACCAGCATGACGACCATGACGGCCAGGCCCACCGAGGGCGAGAACGCCATGGCGCCCAGCCCGGCCAGCGCCAGGGTGAGCATCACCTCGTCCGGCGCGTAGGCGATGGAGGAAAGCGCGGAGGCGGAAAAAATAGGCAGCGCAAGGCGCTTGCGCAGCGGGGCCTGCTTCAGGCGCTCGGTCCTGAAGGGGCGCCCCACCAGAATCCGCTTCAACGCGTCGAGAAATGAAAGCACGATCCAAAGCTAGCCCCCTTTGCCCCGGCCTGTCATACACCACACCGTCGGGGGCGACGTGAAGAATCCCGCATCGGGGGCCCGAATCGTGAAACACTGGTGAACGAACCGTGCCGCGAATGACCGTTGGCACCACGGTGGGAACAAAAAGGATGGATCATGGCGCACTTCGTCATCATGGGCTGCGGACGGGTGGGCGTGACCCTGGCCCATACGCTCGACGACGCCGGGCACTCGGTGGCCATCATCGACCAGGACGACCGCGCCTTCCGCCGCCTGCGCCGCAACTTCTCCGGCCTGAAGGTCTCCGGGGTCGGATTCGACCGCGAAACCCTGGAACGCGCGAAGATCTCCGAGGCCTACGCCTTCGCCGCGGTCTCCAGCGGCGACAACTCCAACATCCTGGCCACCCGGGTGGCCCGCGAGACCTACCATGTCCCGCACGTCGTGGCGCGGATCTACGACCCGGGGCGGGCCGAGATCTACCAGCGACTGGGCATCCCGACGGTTGCAGCGGTGCGCTGGAGCTCGGACCAGGTGCTGCGCCGGATCCTGCCCGAGCACTCGCTGAACGGGGACTTCCGCGAGGCCTCGGGCCGGCTGATCCTCGGCGAGGTGAACATCCACGAGGGCTGGTACGGCTACGGGCTCGAGGAGCTCGAGGCCGCCGCCCCGATCCGCATCGCCTACCTCTCCCGCTTTGGCGAAGGCGTGCTGCCCGTGCCGGGCATGCGGCTGCAGCAGGGCGACATCGTGCACGCCATGATGCCTGTCAACGCCGACAAGGACATCGAGAAGGTCCTCTCGGCCGCCCCCAAACCAACCACGGAGCAAAACACGTAATGAAGGTCATGATTGCCGGAGCAGGGTCTGTGGGCAGCTCCATCGCCAAGGAATTGATCAGCCACGGGCACGAGGTGCTGCTCATCGACGAGAAGCCCGAAGTCGTCTCGCGTGCCGGGGTGCAGGGCGCCCGCTGGCTCTTCGGGGACGCCTGCGAACTTTCGGTGCTCAAGGAGGCCAAGCTCGAGGAGGTCGACGTGGTGGTCTCCGCGACGGGCGACGACAAGGTGAACCTGGTGGTTTCCCTGCTGGCCAAGAGCGAGTTCGGGGTGGGGCGCACCGTGGGCCGGGTGAACAACCCGAAGAACGACTGGATGTTCGACGACGCCTGGGGCGTTGACGTCGCGGTGAGCACCCCAAGGCTGATGACCGCCCTGGTCGAGGAGGCGGTGGAGATCGGCGACCTGGTGCGCCTGATGACGCTTCAGTCGGGTGTGGTCTCGATGGTGGAATTCACCGTGCCGCACGACTCCTCGATGATCGGGCGCACCATCGGCTCGGTGCCGTGGCCGGCCGACGCCACCGTGGTGGCGATCCTGCGCGACGACGTGCCGCTGGCTCCCAGTCAGGACGATGTCATCGAGGGCGGGGACGAGCTGTTCTTCGTCACCACGATCGTGGCCGAAGACCAGCTGCGCACGGTGCTGCGGGACTCGCGCAGCGACTCCTGAGCAACTGCCGGCAGGTTCAGCCGGCCGGCGGGTTCGTCCCGGACGCGGCGTTCACCCGCGCCGTCACTGCCTCGATGCCCTGCGCATAGGCGTCGGTCTGCAAATAGAACGAGTGTCCGGCAACCTTGAATTGGTAGGCGTCGCGGACGAATTCCTCGGCACGCCGGTCCCGCAGGGGATACTCCATTTCCCAATTCGCGGGCAGGCCTCCAACGTAGTGCAACCCGTAGCCCAGGGGGTCGTTCGGGCGATAGAGATTGATCCAACGATTCCCGATCATGGAGGACAGGGCCCAGGCGGCGTTCTGCGCATCCGTTGCGCGGGCGGCGTCGACCTGGGCTACGCCGACCTCCGGTTCGCCGCCTGCAACCAGCGGCAGCGGATGGATGGGCCAGGGATCCCGGCGGGACATGTCCGGGGACCCTGCCGGAACGATCGAGAGGACCTCCGGGCCCATGATCGCCGGGAAGAACCGGGCAAAGTACCTCCGCACCTGGACGCCGTAGCTGAGAATGCCGATGCGCTTGAATTGGTCATCCGCCATTCCGGCGGCCCGTGCGTGGAAAAGCATGCAAACCGCCAGGACCAGCCCCATCGAATGGGCGGCGATCACCACCTTGCGCTCAGGGAACGATTCGGCACCGAATTCGGGTCGTTCCGGCGGTATTTCGGTGGATCCCGCCGGCAAGTACCTGTCATCGGCTCCGTCGAGCCAGTCCCCGATCCGGTCGGCCAATTCCGGAGCCACGCGCACCGAATAGCACGGCGGCCCAAAAGGGTGCCCCTGGACCGGCAGGAAACACATCAAGTCCCACAACAGTGCGACGGGACGGGCCTCCTTCTTGGCCGACACCAGAACCAGTGCAAGGATCACGCCCATGGCCGCCCATAGGCCAACGGCCCCGATGGCGCGCACGACATGCTCCGATGCGAATGCCTTTTCCAACGGCTTGACGACATAGCCATTGACGTACAGCATGCGCCCCACGGTGAACGCCACGAAGAACAGGGTACTGGCGAATAGTGACCATCCCGTGAAGCCGGCCAGCTTCTCGGCCCGGCGCAGCAACGACGTCCAACGCCGTGACTTCCAGACTCGATCCTTGGCCCGATCCTTGTCCCACTCATCGGAGTCCACCCATTGATCGCATTGCAGGGATTGCGCCACGTCCGCCATCTCGTTGCCTTGGGGGCCGTCTTTGGTGGGACGCGCGGAAATCAAATAGACCACGCCTGCCACCACCAGGATGACGAACCCCAGGCTGCTGAGCGCCAACACCAAGGGAGGTGTCGGTCCGCCGGGCAACAGGTCCGCCATCTGAACCACGGCGAAGGACAGGAGCAAGGCAAAACCTGTGGCGAGGGACCCAAAAACGAACGGCCCGGTTCCGTTCCACCCCACCTCGCCGGCCGGGGTTTCGGTCGTCGTCGCGGTGCGGCACTGGACCCAGATTGCCAGCAGGGTTACCAGCACCACAAGGATTAGCGCTGTCAAGGTCACGTCAAACGGTTCGCTGCGGCCCAGCGGAGCATCTCCCCGAGCAGATATCGACAACGCCGCCGCCAGCACAGCCACCCCGGCAACCAGCGCTGCTTTGTCGATGGCCTGGGGGTGGCGGTAGGCCACACTGCGCACCAACGCGACGAGCAGCAGTGCGAAGGCGACGGATCCGAGCATCACCAATCGGCCCGAGGACTCACTCAAGGACCAGGTGACTTCTTTCCGTGATTCCAGCTGCATGACCGCGAGCAGCCCGGAAACCAACGCAAAGGCTGCCGTCAGATGGTTTTTCGCGAGTCCAGAGGTACAGGTGCCGATTTCCCAGAAGTAGCGCCGGGCCAGCGGCGTGTTGGCCGCCCCAAGCTCGGAGGCCGGCCCGCCACCAGGCGCCGCGTCCGGGCCCAGATGTGGGGCTCCATGGAAGGAAATGTTGGCCAGCTTCGGCAGCAGCCACAGAACCCCCGACACCAGGGCGCACAGCGCACCGGCCGCGGCCAGTTCCTGGCCGCGGTTCAAGCGCATGAGGATCTCGAACTTCTGGAACAGGACACCGGTATCGACCCGCATGGCGATCGAGGCAATCGTCCCGACCAGAAGCAGGGTCAAGAGCAGTCCCAGCAGCCGAATGGCACCGGCTCCGCGAGCGGAATTGATTTCCCTACCCAGCGCGGAGATTTGCTCCCTTGGTGTCCCCTGCCCGGCAAGATCCGGCGCGGCAGGATCCTTGAGAAGCGTCTCACGGGACCAGAACGCGGCATTGACCAGGCCAAACGGAGCCAGGCCGAACCACAGCACGCGAACCACTGCATCCCCGGCGCGGCCAAGCTTGGGCAGTCCGGTCTTTCGTGCCAACAAGCCCCAGGAGTATGCCTCGACCCGGTGGTGGGCATCCGGGTCCTGGGTGGTTGAGAAACCGGCCGATGCGTCTCCCCTGCCCCAGAGAACTTCCGCCGCGGGCACGCGAAGCATCTCGTGTGCCGGCGTGTTTCGCACGCCGTGGATCCTGATCTCGAGCAGGTTTGGATCCGCCATGACTCCCCCTTGAGCCAGCTCCGCCGCAAATGGTCCGCATGCGGACGGCTGTGCCATTCATCGCCGCACCGCTGATCGGCGCGACACCGGTAGCCAATTTTCAGCCCCGCATTCAGCTCAATTCAAGTCTTCTTTGATGAAATATTCAGGATTGGCATTTCTCTGCCTGCGTCCCTCGCACAGTTCTGCTGCCGGGTGCACGAAGGCGATCGGTGCCCTGCACCGGGGCAATCCTCCGAAAAGGGCAGATTAGGCGATTGGGCCCGGGATCGGATCGCCGGTCGGTGCCTTTTGCGGCCGCGAGATCATCCAGGCGACCCACAGCCCCGCCGCATAGAGCGGCACGCCCATGGCCAGTCGCGCCGCGCCCAGTGCCGGGACGTTGTCGGCCAAGTACAGCGGAAACTGAACAACCAATCGTGCGGCAAAGACTGCCACCACGATCCAGGTCGCCCAGGCGTATTGCCTGGCCCGGAGCTTGTTTTCCCGCCACTGGGTGTTCTCCGAGCGGATGAATCCGAAGATCACGCCCATCAGCGGCCAACGGACCAGGATGGAAACGACCAGGGCGCCGCCGTAGGCCAGGTTCGTGTAGAAGCCGGGAACGTAGTAGTCCTTGGCTTCCCCGGTGACCCGGGAGAAGATCGCGCAGATGGCCACGCCCGCCAGGCCGGTCAGCGCCTGGGTGAGGGTTCCGCGGCGCACCAGGCGCAGCACCGTGAACACCAAGGCCACGGCCACCGAGGCGATCAGGGCCGCGTTGAGCTGCTGCCAGAGGGTGAAGATGGCCAGGAAGACCAGGCCCGGCAGCAGCGACTCGATGAGCCCGCGCACCCCGCCAATGGTCTTGAGCACGTCGATCTGCCCATCGTCGCGGCGTTCGATGCCGGCGTTGGCGCCGATGCGCCGTGCCACGTCCTCGGCACCGGGATCGCTGTCCTCCGGCTGGGGCGTTTCTTCGTTGTGCTCGTTCATTGCGATCTATTGTCCTTGGGTGCGACTCGAGGGCGGGATGGGGCGGTGCGCCGCTAGCGGACGGTGCGCTCGGGCAGGATCTCGTAGCGCGGATTGAATACCGTGGGCACCGAGTCCAGGGGCGCGACCATGCCTTCGTAGCTGATCCGGGAGCCTGCCACGAGTCCCGGGACCCGGCGCTGGCCCACGAAGACCAGCCGCAGGTGAGGCACCGCGCTGCGCCGGCCCCCGGGAGGCGCCGGACGGTCAACGACCGTCACGGTGAAGGCCGGGGCCTGCGCCGGCGGAAGGATTGTCATCGATTCGACGTAGCCGCGGTGGGCGATGCGTCCACGCACCGGAAGCTCGGCCAGGGACGCGAGGCGTTGGATCCCCGCCCGTCCCGGCTCGCCGGTGGGCCGGGACGCATCGTTTTCGGGCGCCTGCGACCTTTTCGCCTTTACCGGCTTGTCCTTGGGCAACGAATCAGCCGATCTGGGTGATTTCCGGACCGCGTTCGGGGCGCTCGGTGCCGGGGGCTTGGCCCGCGGCATCCGGACTGGCCAGCGCACCGGAGGGAACCGTCAGCGGCAACAGCTCGGTCGGCGGCATCGGCGTGTCGCCACGCACCACCACGACCTGCGCCAGGGCGTCCTCCATGGTCTTGGATTCGGCCATGTCGGTCAGCGCGGCGCCGCCGATGACCGCGCGGAGGAACCAGCGCGGCCCGTCGACGCCCAGGAAGCGCAGCGCCACGTGGCCCTGTCGGCCATCGGGCGCGGTCTGCGGGACGCGGGCGAGCAATTCATTGCCGAAGCGGCCGGGGACCATTTCGGTTTCCCCGCCCTGGTCGGCGATGCCGGTGGCGATCTGAGTGGAGATGCCGGGCCACAGGTCATCGGTCTTGGGTGCCGCGAAGACCTGCAGCTGCATGCGCGAGCCACCAATCTCCAAGGCCACGGCGATGACGCGCTGCGTGGATTCCTCGACCTCGAGGCGCAGCTGCAGGCCGGGAACCGGCTTGATCAGCAGTGCCCCCAGGTCCAGGTAGCCGTCGTGGTCCTCGAAGTCGTCCCCGTCGAACGGCCCCTCGGTGCGTGCCGGCGCGGTGCGCGAGGAATCCACGGCGGCCGCGGGTGCGTCCTGCGGTGCTGCCTCGGGGGCTTCCTCCGGCCCGTCCCCTGCCGCTTGCTTGGTCTCGTTGGCGGCCGCGGCGTTCAGTTCGGCGATGGTCTGTTCGGGCTGCGCTTCTGCGACGGCCTTCTTCTTACGCTTGAAAATCATGGAAGTTGCTTTCTTGCTGTATCGACCGTGAGATTTCGGTGGCAGGCGCTAGTGGCTGCTGTTTGCGGTTTCAAAACCACCGGTGGAACCAAAGCCGCCGGCACCGCGCGAGGAGTCGTCAAGATCCTGGACCTGGATGAAGTGGGCCCGCTCGACCTTCTGGATCACCAGCTGGGCGATGCGGTCCCCGCGCTTGAGCACGATCGGGGTGGTTGCATCCGTGTTCAACAACGTGACCTTCAGCTCACCACGGTACCCGGCGTCCACGGTTCCCGGCGCATTGACCACGGTCAGGCCGTGCTTGGTGGCCAGGCCCGAACGCGGGTGGATCAACCCGACGTAGCCCAGGGGCATCGCCAGGGAGACACCGGTGGGAACCAGGGCCCGTTGCCCCGGGGCGAGCGTCACGTCCTCGCGGGCACAGAGATCGGCTCCCGCATCGCCCTCGTGCGCATAGCTCGGAACCGGCAGCTCCGGATCAAGCATTTTCAGGGCGATATCGACTCTCGATTCGGACATGTATTTTCCACTCCAGGGGGTTCAAGATTGAGGTTCGGGCCGCGGCACGGCCACTGGCGTTCCCCATTAACTCTAGTCCCTCGCGCGCGCCTGCGCTGGCCGGGAAGCAACACCCAACCGCCTATGCTTGTGGGTATGGCCGAGAACCCTTCACCACCGCAACCTGCCCCCGTCCACTTCAGAGAAAAGCTGTGGCCCTCCTGGTGGATCTGGCTCGTAACGCTGGGCCTGGGCGCCACCGCCGCCGTCGCATTCATGCCGGTGGGCATCAGCTGGGGTGTCGTTGCCGGCATCATCGCCCTGGGCCTGATCGCTTTCGCCCTGATCACGAGCACCCCGACCATCGAGGTCCGCGATGAAACCGTGCGCGTAGGTCGCGCCACCATCGAACGCGAGTTCATTGGCGATGTCACCGGCTATCGCGGTGCGGCGGCCTACCACCAACGCGGTCCGGGCCTGAACGGCATCGCCTTCATGTGCATCCGTGGCTGGATCGACCCGGTGGTGCGCATCGAGATCACCGACGAGCGTGACTCCACCCCGTATTGGCTGACCTCGACCCGCCGGCCCGAGGAGCTCGCCGCGGCCCTGGGCGGCGTCATGGTGCAGTACCGCGAGCCGGTGGAGAACGGCGAAGCGGAGGCCAACAACTCCCCCGACATCGCCGAGGAACCCGGCACCGCATAAGCCGGCTCGCCCCTTTAAAGAGGCGAAAAACGCCCGCCACCCGTATCCGTCCGCTTCCAAGGGACGTTTCGGGTGGCGGGCGTCGTGCTATCCACGGTGCAAAGGGCGGCGCCGGAGGTTGCCTGGCGCCTAGCCCTCGCAGTCGGTGCAGTAGACCAGGCCGTCCCGTTGAAGGGCGATCTGCGAGCGATGCCGCACCAGGAAACAGGAGGCGCAGGTGAACTCGTCCGCCTGCGCCGGCAGCACCATGACCGCCAGCTCTTCGCCGGAGAGATCGGCACCGGGCAGCTCATAGCTGTCCGCCAGGGCCGCTTCGTCTTCGTCAATGAGGTTCGAGGCGTTGGTGTTGGTGTTGCGCTGCGCCTTCAGCTCGGGCAGGGCCTCGGGCTTCTCATCGTCTTCGGCATGCTTCCGAGGTGCATCGTAGTCGGTTGCCATAATTTGCTGCTTCACACTCCGCTTGGTTCAAGCTGTTGTCCGTATTGGGCGGCCCCGGGGCCGGTTCCGGTCCCCTGGTCAACCCACGCGTTTGGATGCGCTTATGATTCAACGCAGAATCACGCATTTTTGTGCCCGGCCGGGAACCGACTGTTCATCATTGCATCTTCGGGCCCAAAGACGGGATTTTTTACCCGGTTTTACCGACTTTTGGGCACCTCCGTGGGAATAATCATGAAGCCGGTCCGCGCCACACCAAGGCACCTCTTAGGTATTTGCTCCCGTAGGTGGCAAGGTTTTAGTCACAACACGACGGTTTGTGGAGGATAGTCATGCGTCAACTCCGACTGGTGGGAATCCACGAGAACGGTGAGAGCCTGCACCTGAGCAGCGATGATGGGAACAGTTTTGTGTTGCCCGTCGATGAAGCGCTGCGCAGTGCATTGACTCGAGCAGCCCGGGCCGATCGTTCGGAGGCGCAGGCCGCGCCGTTGTCGCCCCGCGACATCCAGGCCCGGATCCGTTCCGGTGCCACGGCCGAGGAAGTGGCAGCCGTTTCCGGCATGTCCCTGGAGCGCATCATGCGCTATGAGGGCCCGGTGTTGGCAGAGCGCGAGTACATTGCCTCCCAGGCACGCAACGTGGAAGTTTCTGCCCCGCAGACCCATGACGGTTACCGCAGCATCTTTGGCGAGGAACCGGCCAACCTCGGCGAGATGGTCGCCTACCGCATCCACTCGCTGGGCATCGACAACGAATCCCTGGCCTGGGACGCCTGGCGTGCGGCCGATGGTTCGTGGGACGTCGTGGCCCGCTTCGACTTGCCCGAAACAGACGCGAGCATCGCCCTGGACTCGGGTTCCGAGGAATCGGCCGCCCGGTGGTCATTCCACCCCAACCGCAAGTCGCTGCAAAACGCGAATCGCTGGGCCCAGGTCCTCAGCGAGCTTGAACCGCTCGACGCGCCCGTGGGTGCTCGCCGCCTGACCGCCGTCGCCGACGATCCCTTTGACGTCGAGGCGGATGGGGACGAGGTCGACTTCGAAGCCGCAGTGGCCGATTCCGAGCAACTCCTGGACGCGCTCAGCGCCCGCCGCGGGCAGCGCCTGGGGATCGACGAGGAGGGCGACGACGCCCTGGCAGCCATGCTTTCCCGCTCCCCGCACCCGGACGACGACCCTCGCCTGGCCGGCCCCCGGCCGCAGGACGACGGGCTGCCCAGGCTTTATGACGGTGTCAGCACGCGCACCACGTCCATTTCGCTGGTGCCCAACCTGCGCCGCGAGGTCCCGGAAGACGGGGAATCGGCCGAGGGTTCCGAATCCGCGGCCAGTGACGACGAGGCCGGCGGCAAGAAGAAGGCCAAGCGTTCCTCGGTGCCCAGCTGGGACGAGATCGTCTTCGGTCGGCGCAACAACAACGACTAATCAGCCTCGGGCCACGGCCCACGGGCAAGGCCCGGTTTTTGCCAAGATTCCTCTTGCCAAAAACCGGGTCTTCGCTTTGGTGCGCTACTTCCCGGACTTCGGGCGCGCCAGGGTCAGTAGCGGAACCTCGCACTCGGCGCGGGTGAGCGAGCCGTGCTGGCCGATCATCGTGAACGCTGCGGGCTTGACCCGCCGCCCGTCAAGGAACGCGATGTCCTCCGCGGCCAGGATGAGCAGGTCCCCGATGCGTTCGCGCACGTGGGCGTCCACCGGCCCGAACAGCCCCAGGTCGATGGCCTCGTCGCGGCCGAGGACCCAGGCCTTGGAACCAAAGCGTTCCCGCCAGGCCTCGGCCACCGCCTCGCGCTGCGCCGGCGGCGTCTGGGCAGCGAAATGCAACTGCACCCCGCGCGGCTCGCCGGCGGTCAGTTCGACCCCGTCCACGAGTTCCGGGAATTCGGAATAGTCGATCCGCCATTTCTCGTCCACGTCAACCATCCCGTGATCGGCGGTCAGCAGCAGCAGGGTGCCTGCCGGGACCCGGGCGGCCAGGGTGCGCATGACCGAGTCCAGGTCCTCGAGCGCGTTGCCCCATTGCGCCGAGTCCTTGCCGTAGCGGTGCCCGGCCTTGTCCAGCTCGTTGAAGTAGCAGTACACCAGGGCACGCGGGTTTGCCGCGAGGATCTCGCAGGTGGTGCGCACCCGGGCGTGAGGGGACTCCGCCGCCGCGAAAACGGGGCCGCGCAGTGCGGCCTTGGTCAGGGCCGAATCCTTGAATTGGGACAGGGACACCGTGGCGGTGTGCACCCCGGCGGCCGCCACCTTTTCGAACACGGTCGGGTTCGGCTGCCAGGAGACCGGGTCCAGGTCCTTGGGCCAGCCGCCAAGCTGGTTGACGACCCGGCGGCGGGCCGGGTCCACGGCGTCGTAGCCCACCACCCCATGCTGCCCCGGCGGCAGGCCGGTGCCCATGGAAGTGAGCGAGGCGGCGGTGGTGGAGGGGAAGGTGGCAAGCAAGGTCTGGGAGTTTTCCATGAGCCTGCGCAGGAACGGGGCGTGTCCCCCGCGGGCCTTGAGCAGGGCCTTGCCCAGTCCGTCAACCATCACCACACAGATGCGGTTGGCCGCGGGAAGCCCCAGGGGGTTCTCGAAGCCCTCAATGCCCAGGGCCGCCGCGGCGCTGGGCAGCAGCTCGGCGATGGTCTTGCTGCCATAGGGCGGGGCCGCCGGCAATGCGGTGGCCGGGGTTCTGCGGATGCTGGTTGCCACGAGGCCGGGTTCTCCCTTGTGGCCTTAGCCCTGGTGGGTGTTTCGGCCGAAGCGCGAACCGACGCGTCCGCGCACCTCGGCGACCGGTGACGGCGCAGCTGCGGGCCGAACATCGGTGCCGCGGGGGGCCGAGGCCCGGCGCATTGACTTGGCGAAGCTGCGGGCGGCGGTCACGGCCTTGACGCCATCGGCCTCGGCGCTCACGCGCAGCACGAGGTCCTCCTGCTGCGAGGTTCCGGTGTAGCCGTGGTCGGCATCGCAGGCGGGGTCCGCGCAGCCGGCCGGGGCCAGGTCGATGCGCTGGGCGCCGGCCCAGGCGATGCCCAGGGTCAGTTCCTTGACCATGTCGCCGGTGCGGTAGTTCTGTGGCTGGTGGTACACGTAGCTGGTGGCCACGGTTGTGACCTTGGAGAGCTGGACCAGCTCGGTGGAGACCTGGGCCATGACTTCCTTGCCCTTCTCGTCCAGCTGCTGGTCATCGACGTGGGCGACCAGCAGGACGTCCTCGGCCAGCACCAGGACGGTGATGTGGCGGTGGACCTCGTGCTGGTCGAAGTGGGTCTCCAGATGCACCAGGTGGGCACCGGTTTCCCGGCCGTCGAGTGCCTCGTCGATGATGTCCGCAACCATTTTCGGGTAGAACCCGGCACGGTCGAGGTCAGCTTGCAGGGCCGGGCCGGGGGCAGAAGAAAGGGGGGTCATGCCCCTAGTCTACCGAAGGGGGCGCACCGGGAGCTCTGGGTGTGCGGTGCGCGCCCCGGCCGGCGGGCTGCACCGTCAGTGGCTCATGGCGCGTCGGGCCGAATCGGTGCGGTGTTCCGGGTTGCCCAGCCAGATTTCGACGGCCAGCACCGTGGTGCCGTTCGTGGTGGCCATGACCGGGTTGATTTCCAGCAGGGACACCTCCGGGTGGTTGTCTTTCAGGGTGGCCACGCGGTTCAGCAGGTCCTCGAGGGCGCCCAGGTCCACGGAGGGCAGTCCCTGGTAGCCGCGCAGGCGTGCCGCGGCCCGCGGGGTGCCCACCAGGTCGGACAGGTCGGTGTTGGTCAGCGGCGGAATGCCGTGCGCCCAGTCGTCGAGCAGGTTCACCGCGTCCCCGGCCAGGCCGAAGGAGACCACCGGGCCCAGCAACGGGTCCTCGACAGCGCGGATCACGCAGCCCTGGCCCGCCGGGGCCATGGACTGGACCTCGAGATCCTTGGACGAATAAGAGGCCAGGACCTCGCGCATGTGCCCGATGTTTGAGCGCAGGGCGGCCTCGTCGGTGATGTTCAGCCTGACCCCGCCCAGGTCCAGCCGGTGGCGCAGGTGCTCGTCGCGGGCCTTGAGCGCGACGGGGAAGCCGAGCCGCGTCGCGGCGGCCACCGCCTCCTCGGTCGTGTCAAAGCGCGCCGATTCAAGGACCTGGATCCCGTAGTGGCCCAGCAGTTGCGCCGCCTTAGCCTTGGGCAGCCGCAGCAGGTCAACTCCCTGCACCGTGGCCAGCGCGTCCTCGATGAAGTCTGCCGCCGCGGGCACGTTGATGCCCTCCGGCTCCATGACCTCGCCTTGTTCACGCGAGCGCCACGTTGCATAGCGCACGACAGCCGCCAGCGCATTCACCGCCACCCCCGGGCTGGAGTAGCAGGGCAGCCCGTAGGCG
Source organism: Paeniglutamicibacter sp. (assembly GCF_046714615.1). NCBI lineage: Bacteria > Bacillati > Actinomycetota > Actinomycetes > Micrococcales > Micrococcaceae > Paeniglutamicibacter > Paeniglutamicibacter sp. The sequence goes on along the minus strand of NZ_JBKKAP010000168.1, from coordinate 50,273 downwards.
CGCCCCTCCGGGTCCGTCCCCGCATCGATCAAGCCGTCTGCCCGGCTGGTGGCCTCGATGATGCCGGGGAAGACGGCAACCACGGTTTTCCCTGCCGCCTCGGCGACCTCGCGGATGCAGGCGGCCAGCACCGCGGTGCCCAGCCCGACGGTGGGCAACAGGGTGACGATGGCGCAATGCACCCGGGTGTTTGAGAGCGCGCGTTCAAGGGCCGCGGCCAGCTGCGGCAGGGCACGGGACTGGCCATCTTCAAGGGCCACCTCGGCATCCGAGACCACCACGTCAAGATGGTTTTGTTCGGCGGAATCGGCAACCACGGACGCCAGCGCCGCGGAGTTGGAGAGCACTGCCAACCCGTTGCCGGCCGGCAACGGCTGCGCTGCCACGACCTGCGCGATCTCCATCAATTCCTCGTTGGTGCGCACCCGGATCACCCCGGATTGGCGGAGCATCGCATCCACCGCGGCGGTGGGCGCCTGGGTGGTGCGCACCGCGTGGCCCGGGGGCAGCCGCAGGCCCATGACATCGGACTTGGCCACGATGACGGGCTTGGAGTGCGAGAGCCGGCGGGCGATGCGGGAGAACTTGCGCGGGTTGCCGAATGACTCGAGGTACAGGCCCACCGCGCGGGTCCCGGGGTCGTCTTCCCAGAACTGCATGGCGTCGTTGCCCGAGACATCCGCCCGGTTCCCCGCAGAGACGATCGAGGAAACTCCGACGCCGCGGCGCACCGAGGCCGCGTAGAGCAGCACCCCGATGGCTGCGGATTGGCTGAAAAGCCCGACGGTTCCGTGCTTGGGCATGACGGGTGCCATCGAGGCGTTCATGGACGTGGCCGGGTCGGTGTTCACCAGGCCCAGGGAGGCGGGGCCGATCACGCGCATGCCGTTGCCGCGGGCCAGCCGCACCAACTCCCGCTGGCGGGCCAGTCCTGCCTCGCCGTCCTTTTCGAAGCCGCCGGTGGCGATCAGCAGTCCCTTGACCCCGGCATGTGCGCACTGGGTGATGACCGGGTGGATCTGTTCCTGCGGCACGGCGACGACGGCCAGGTCGATGGGGCCGGGGATCTCTGCCACCGTTCCGTAGCTCCGCATCCCGCCGAGCTCGAAGGCCTGCGGGTTGACCCCGTAGACGGGTCCGGTGAATCCGCCCTCGATGATGTTGTGCAGGAGGGTGTGGCCGATGGTGCCCCATTCGCGGCTGGCGCCGATGACGGCGATGGAGGCAGGGGCCAGCAGCCCGGCCAGCGACTTGGCCTCGGCACGGTGTTCGCGCGATTCCATCACCGCACGGGACTTCTCCGTGGGGTCGATGGGGAACTCGAGCATCACCACGCCCTCGTCGAAGTGCCGCTTGACCGCATAGCCGGCCTCGGCGAAGACCGTGAGCATCTTCCGGTTCTCCGGAAGCACCTCGGCGGAGAAGCGTTCGATGTCGTTTTCGCGGGCCGCTGCGGCCAGGTGCTCAAGCAGGATGGAACCCACGCCCATGCCCTGGTAGGCATCGGAAATGTTGAATGCGACCTCGGCGTCGGTGGGGTCTTCCAGCCTGTCGTAGCGGCCCACGCCGATGATGTCCTCACCCCGAATCACCACGAAGGCCACCCTGTCGACGTGGTTGACCTCGGTGAAACGCTTGAGCTCTTTGGCGGTGAGCGAGGATTTGTACGTAAAATAGCGCATGTAGACCGAGGCTTCCGACTGCCCCCTGTGCATTTTTTGCAAATTGTCGGCGTCAGCGGGTTGAATCGGACGTAGATGTGCCGTGGATCCGTTGCGCAGCACAACGTCTGCTTCCCAATGGGACGGATATTCACCGGGTTTACGACCATCCACCATAGGCTTAGCCTAGCGGTCGGCGTCGCGCGAGCACTTGGATCGACGCGCCGGAGCCGCGGCTTGACATGAAACCCGACCTTGCCCAAGGTCAGGCATCAGTACCGAATCGAGGATTCACACCAAATATGGCGCGCAAAAAGCCTGAAACACTGCCCGCAGACTTCGTGGAGCACATCGTTGACATCGATGTGACCAAGGAAATGGAGGGCTCCTTCCTGGAGTACGCCTACTCGGTGATCTACTCCCGCGCCCTGCCCGATGCCCGCGACGGACTCAAGCCGGTGCAGCGGCGCATCCTGTTCATGATGTCCGAGATGGGCCTGCGCCCGGACAAGGGGCATGTGAAGAGTGCCCGCGTGGTCGGCGAGGTCATGGGCAAGCTGCACCCGCACGGCGACACCGCCATCTACGACGCGATGGTGCGCATGAGCCAGGGCTTCGCGCTGCGCCTGCCGCTGATCGACGGGCACGGAAACTTCGGCTCGCTGGACGACGGCCCCGCGGCCCCGCGTTACACCGAGGCGCGGCTGGATGCCTCCGCCGTGGCGATGACCGCGAACCTCGACGAGGACGTCGTTGACTTCGTCCCGAACTACGACAACCAGTTCATGCAGCCCTCGGTGCTCCCCGCGGCCTTCCCGAACCTCCTGGTCAACGGCACCACCGGCATCGCGGTGGGCATGGCCACCAACATGGCCCCGCACAACCTCGGCGAGGTCATCGCCGCGGCCCTGCACCTGATCGCCCACCCGGACGCCGACCTGGCCGCCATCATGAAGTTCGTCCCTGGCCCCGACATGCCCACCGGCGGCAAGATCGTGGGCCTTGACGGCATCCGCGACGCCTACCGCACCGGACGCGGAACCTTCAAGACCCGCGCCAAGGTGGAACTCGAGCAGATCACCGCGCGCCGCGCCGGCCTGGTGGTCACCGAGCTGCCCTACATGGTCGGCCCGGAAAAGGTCATCGAGAAAATCAAGGACGCGGTCAACGCCAAGAAGCTCACCGGCATCGCCGACGTGGTCGACCTCACCGACCGCAACCACGGCCTGCGCCTGGTCATCGAGCTGAAGAACGGCTTCAACCCCAACGCGGTGCTGTCCCAGCTGTACAAGTTCACCCCGATGGAGGATTCCTTCGGCATCAACAACGTGGCCCTGGTCGAGGGCCAGCCACGCACCATGGGGCTGCTGGAACTGCTCACCGTGTACGTCGAACACCGGCTGCTGGTGGTGCGCCGGCGCACCAGCCACAGGCTGGCGAAGAAGCTTGACCGCCTGCACCTGGTCGAGGGCCTGCTCATCGCGATCGTCGACATCGACGAGGTCATCGCCGTCATCCGGTCCTCGGACGAGACGGCCCAGGCCCGCGAGCGCCTGATGACGATCTACGACCTGTCCGAGTTGCAGGCCAACCACATCCTGGAGCTGCGCCTGCGCCAGCTGACCAAGTTCTCCCGGCTGGAGCTGGAGAAGGAGGCAGAGGAGCTGCGCGCCGCCATCGACGAACTGCGGGCGATCCTGGACTCCGATACGCTGCTGCGCGAGTTGGTCTCCGGCGAGTTGGCGGAAATGCGCGAGAAGTTCGCGACCCCGCGCCGCACGGTGCTGCTGGAGACCGAGTCCGGGACCCCGCTGAAGGGCACGGCCATGCCCGCTATCGTCGGAACCGGCAAGGCCGCGCCGCTGAGCCTGGAGATCGCCGACGACCCGTGCCGGGTGCTGCTTTCGGCCTCCGGCCAGGTGGCACGCACCGGATCGGCGGATCCGCTGGACGGCGCCGGGGCGCGGGTGAAGCACGATGTGCTGGCCTCCGTGGTGGCGACCAGCGCCCGCGGCGAGATCGGCGGAATCACCTCCACCGGACGGATGTTGCGCCTGCAGGTCGTGGACCTGCCGATGCTGCCCCCTGCCCACGGCTTCCCGCAATTGACCGGCGGGGTGAAGGTCGACGAATTCGCCCAGCTCGCCAAGGGCGAGAAGATGGTCGCGCTGGTGCCGCTTGATCGGGTCGTCGCCCTGGGCACCGCGAACGGGGTGGTCAAGCGGCTGAGCCCGGACTACCCGTTGAACCGGGACGAATGGGAAGCCATCACGCTCAAGGACAACGACACCGTGGTGGGAGCCGCGGTGGGACCCGACGACGCGGACCTGGTCTTCGCCACCCGCGGGGCGCAGCTGCTGCGCTTTGCCGCCTCGGCCGTGCGTGCCCAGGGCCGCACCGCCGGCGGCATGGCCGGCATCAAGCTGGGCGCCGATGACAAGGTGATCTACTTCGGCGTGGTCGAGGCAGACGCGCAGGCACCGGTGTTCGTCTCGATTGCCACCGGGTCGAACACGCTGCCGGGCACCGCCTCGCATTCGGTGAAGGTCACCGACTTTGCCGAGTACCCGGCCAAGGGCAGGGCGACCGGCGGGGTGCGGGCACACCGCTTCCTCAAGGGCGAGGACCAGCTGGAGCTGGCGTTTGCCGGGGCAGGTCCTGCCCGGGCGTCCTCGGCCGCCGGCGTGGTGCGTGCCCTGCCCACCGAGTACGCCAAGCGCGATGGCTCCGGCGTCCCGCTGGCCCAGGGCATCGACCTGCTCGGCGGCACCCCGGCGGCCGAAGGGACGGAAGCCGAAGCCGCTTCAGCACCGGACGGGCAATTGCCCCTGCCCGGCACTTCCAGGCGCGCAACGCTGGCAGCGCCCACCGAGGACAGCTTGCCCTTTGCCGACTCAGGGGTGGTCGAGGTCGAGGCCGCCCGCCGGGTAGCCGTCCAGGACTCGCTGCTGGACGGCTAAGCGCCACCGCGTTCAGGCGCGAAAGGGAGGTCGCGGTCAATCGCCTTTGGCGAGGGTCCACGACCTCCCTTTTCTTGTGCCGGTGAGCGCCCCGGCAAGAATGCCGGCTCAGGCCGCGTACGGCACTTCCAGGGATACCGATCCGAGGTCCAGGACCCTGTCCCCCAGGGCGGCCACGGCACCGTCGTGGGTGACCAGCAGCACCGCTTCGTCCGCCAGGGCACCGCGCAGGTCGGCGACCAGTTCCACGGCTTCGTCGGCACCCAGGTGGGCGGTCGGTTCATCGAGCAACAGCACCCGGGCGCGGGCGACCAGGGCACGGGCCACGGCCAGGCGCTGGCGCTGGCCGCCGGAGAGGTGGTGGCCGCCGGAGCCGATGCGTTCCTCCAGGCCCGCCGGCAGCGTGCCAAGCCACTGGCCCAGCCCGACCTTGTCCAGCACCGCGCGCAGCTCGTCGTCGGCCGGCTGGTCGCCGGCGTCCCTGCCGAGGCCCAGGTTCGAGCGCACGGAGGAATCAAAGAGGTGGGCTTCCTGCGGGCACCAGGCGACCCGGGCCAGGTCGCCCGCGCCGGCTGGCAGCCAGGCCCCGTTCCCGTACCGGGTCTCCAGGGCACCGGAGAGGGGATCCAGGGCGCCGAGCATCGCGGCCAGCAGCGTCGACTTGCCCGAGCCCGAGGGCCCGGTGATGGCCACCCATTCACCGGGGTTCACGGCCAGGTCAATGCCCTCAACCACGGGTTCTCCCGCGGCCCAGCCCAGGTCGGCGCCGGCCAGCCGCAAGGACAGTGCCCGGCCGCCCCGGTTCCCGGAATCCCGGGTTTCGGGGTGCGCTCCGGTGCCGGCTGAGCCCTGGCCCGCACCTAGAGGGCCGATGTTAGACCAGACGCGGCGCAGCACCTCGTTGAGCTGCGGCAGCTGCTGGGCGGACACCGCGGTGTTCGCGATCGGCTCCCCCAGCGCAAGCAACAGCAGAGCGGCAACCGCAGCACTCTCCCCACCGGTGCCGACCATCACCACGGCAAGCACCGCCGCGGCCGAGGAGAGCAGCGCGGCCCCGCCCTGGGCCAGGCCGGCACCGCGGGCCGTGGCCCGCAGCGCGGCGGTGGCTTGGGCGTCGGCCGTGGAGAATTCGGCCAGCGCGCGCGACCCGGCCCCGTTGGCGCGCAGGTCACCGGCGGCGCGCAGCAGCGTGGGCACCCGGGATCCGAGCCACATGCGGTGCTCGGCAAGAACCGTGGTGCTGCATTTTTCCACGGCCAGCACCGCCAGTGGCAGACCGAGGAAGGCCGCGGCGCCCAGGCCGAGCGCCAGCGGCAGGGCGGCCGGCGCCCAGAAGCCGATCCCCACGGTGACGGCAATCCAGGTGGCGATTCCGCCGACCGGTGGCACCAAGACGCGCGGCACGGCGTCGCGCACCTCGTCGACCTCGGCCACCAGATGTCCCAGGGCCGCGCCCGAGCGGGTGAGCCGGCCCCAGCTGTGGGGTTGGGCGACCAGCGCGTCCCACAGACGTTGGCGCAGGGTGGAGGCGAAGCCCATGACGGCGTCGTGCACCCGCAATTGTTCGGCGTAGCGCAGCACCGCGCGGCCGATGCCGAAGGTGCGCACACCCACGATGGCGACCATCAGGTGCAGCATCGGGGGCTGGTGGCTCGCGGAGACGATGAGCCAGCCGGAAATCCCGGTCAGTCCGGCGCCGAAGATCGCTGCGGCCGCGGCCAGCACCAGTCCCGGCACCATCCCGTGGCGGAACCACGGCATGGAGCCCAGCAGCCGCCAGTGTGCGACACGCTGGCCCCGAACAGCAGTCCGCGGTTCGCGGGGCGCTCCCGTTGACGCCTGAGCCGCGCCCGACGTCGGGTATCCGGATGCGGGGGCCTGGAGTTCGGTGGCCGGGTTTTCGGTGGCCTGTTGCCCGGCGGGCTCCCGGTCCCGCAGCATGGCGGCCAGGGCTCGGTCGTGGGTGGCCACCAGCAGCGCGCATTGTCCGCGCAGGGCGCACATGGCACGGCGGATGCGGGCCGCGGATTCCTCGTCCAGGTGCGCCGTCGGTTCGTCCGCCAGCACCAGGTTGATCCGTGGATCGGCTGCCACCTTGGCGAGCACCCGCGCCACGGCGAGGCGGCGCAGCTCGCCGGGGCTGCAGTCAACCAGGTTCCGCGCCGCCAGGTGGCCGATGTTCGCATCTTCCAGCACCGCCCGAAGCATCGCCCCGGTGAATTGCCCACCGGCGTGCAGCCGGATCTCCTGCGCCACGGTGGGCTCGGTGAACCTCGGGTGCTGGGAGATGTATGCGGTCCGGGCCAGGTCGACGCGGATCTCGCCGCCGGTCTCGGCCCCCGGCCCCAGCTGCCCGAGCACCGCCTGCAGAAGCGTGGTTTTTCCGCTGCCGCTGGCGGCATCCAGCACGTGCACCGAGCCGGCGGGCAGCGCCAGGTCCAGGCCGGAAACCACCGGGTTGGTGCGTTGGGCGTGCCGGATCGAAAGGCCCTTGAGGGACAACACGTGGGAGTCATCGGCCGGCGCCGGAAGCCCTGCTTCGCGAGCAGCGGAGGGCCCGGCCCCGATGAAACCCTCACTGCGTTCGAGTGCCTCGACCCCGTCCTCCGAGGAATGGAAGGCTGCCCCCAGCGCGCGCAGCGGCAGGTAGCACTCGGGGGCCAGGACCAGGGCGACCAACCCGGCTTCCAGGCCCATGTGCCCGTAGACCAGGCGCACGCCGATGAAGACCGCTACCACCGCCACCGAGATGGTGGCGATGAGTTCCAGGGCGAGCCCGGAGAGGAACGCGGTGCGCAGCGTCTTCATGCTGGATTCGCGGTACGCCTCGGAGACCTTGGCCAGGGCGCGGCCCTTGCCCTCCGCCCGGCGCAGGCCGATGAGGGCCGGAAGCCCCTGGGCCAGTTCCAGCAGCTGGTTCGAGAGCCGATCCAATCCGGCGGCCGCGGCCTTGACCCGGTCCTGGGTGTGCAGCCCGATCAGGATCATGAACACCGGGATGAGCGGGACCGTCAGGACGATGACGAGTGCGGAGACCCAGTCGGCGACCAGGATCCGGACCCCGACAAGGACGGGGATGACCATGGCCGAGACCAGTGCGGGCAGGTACTTGGTGTAGTAGTTGTCCAGTCCGTCCAGCCCGCGGCTGGCCAGTGCGGCCAGCGCACCCTGCCCGGGGTCGGTACCGGCTACCTTCCCGTCCAGGCCAGCGGCCAGGAGCCGGGAGCGCAAGTGTTCCTTGGCCCCAAGCCCGGCCCGGTGCGCCGCGAATTCAGTGCCCCACGCCGCCGCGGCCCGCAGGATCGTCCCGCCCAGGCCCAGCACCAGCAGCCGCTGGATGTCGAGGCCTGATCCGGCCGCCAGTTGGCTGATGGAGGTGGCCAGGGCATCGGCAAACAGCACCAGGCCCACGGCCTTGACGGCGGCGAGGCCAGCCAACAGGGCCAGGGCCTTCCGGGTGCCGGTCCCGGCGGGAAGAACGGGTTTCACGGTGGGTTTCTTCTCCTTGGGCCGGTTAGACGATCGAGGTCACGTGGTGCGCCTCGGGGATGTGCGCCTCGGCGACGCGCTTGCGGAACACCCAGTAGGTCCAGGCCTGGTAGGCCAGGACCATGGGCAGGCCGAACGCCGCCACGATGCTCATGAGCCTGAGCGTGTAGGGGGTCGAGGATGCGTTGGACACTGTCAGGTTGAAGGCCGCATCAATGGTGGAGGGCAGGACGTTTGGATATGCCGCCGTGAAGATTGCCGCAACACCCGCCAGCAGGAAAACACCCAGCCCGATGAACACCAGGCCCTCGTTGTTCTTGCGGGCCTGGAGCCAGGCGAACAGCAGTGCGCACACTGCCAGTCCCAGCGGTGCCAGGGCAACCACGCTCTGGTTCAGCAGCACCACGGCAACGGCCCAAATGGCCAAAGGCGCCAGGGCCAGTGGCAGCCAGCGGGCCACGAGCCTTGCCGCCCGGTCACGGATGTCGCCGTCGGTCTTCAGGCCCAGGAAGGCCAGCGCGTGGATCAGGCAGAATGCCACGACACCAAGCCCTCCCAGCACTGCATACATGTTGAACCAGGCGAAGGGTCCGCCCACGCGGTCGCCGTTGGCGTTCAGCGGGAGCCCGGTGGTGCTCAGGGCGAGCATCGCACCCACGCCGAAGGCTGCAACAAAGGAGCCCAGGAAAATGGCCCAGTCCCAGCCGTTTCGTGCGGTGCGGGTGTGCGCCTTTCCGCGGTACTCAAAGGCCACGGCACGGAAGATCAGGGCCACCAGCACCAGGGTCAACGGAACATAGAGGGTCGAGAAGAGCGAGGCGTACCAGTAAGGGAACGCGGCAAAGGTCGCGGCCCCTGCGGTGACCAGCCACACCTCGTTGCCGTCCCAGACCGGGCCGACGGTGTTCAGCAGCACTCGGCGCTGCTTTTCGTTTTTGGCGAAGGTCTTCATGAGCATGCCTACGCCCAGATCGAAGCCTTCGAGGAAGAGGTAGCCGCCCCAGAGCACGGCTATCAGGATGAACCACAGTGTGGGCAGGAATTCCACGGTCGGAGTCCTTTCTCGCGGGTCGGCGGGTCAGTAGGCGAAGGACAGCACGTCGGTGTCCTTGTCGCCGTCTTCGGGGTGGTCGTGGAGTTCGGGCATGGCCGAGCCGATGCCGCCGCGGATGTATCGGGTGAGCAGTACGACCTCAACGACAAGCAGGAACGCGTAGATCGAGGCGAGGACGATCAGTGAGAAGAGCAGCTCCCCTGCGCTCACCCCCGGGGAGACGGCAGCGGCGGTGTACATGAACACCTGGTCGATGCCTTCGAAGCTGGGATTGGGTGCCACGACGAAGGGCTGGCGGCCCATTTCGGTGAAGATCCAGCCCGCGGCGTTTCCGCCAAAGGGGGCCAGGATCCCGAGGATGGCGAGCCGGGAGATCCATTTGCTGTGGGGCACGGTTCCCTTGCGTGTCAGCCACAGGGCCACCGCGGCGGCAACCGCCGCCAGGCCCCCGAGGGTGATCATCAGGCGGAAGCCCCAGTAGGTGACCTCCATGACCGGCAGGTAGTCGATCTCGGTTCCGGCGCGGTCGCCGTAGACCGGGTTGTCCGGAAGGTGGGTCCCGTATTTTTCCTGGTACTCGGGTATCAGCGTGTTAACGCCCTTGACCTCGGTGGTGAAGTCGTTGTTCGCGAGGAAGGAAAGCAGTCCCGGTATCTCGAAGACGCCGACCACGTCGTCGCAGGTGGTCGCGCCGCCGCCGCCGAGGTCCCCGACTGACAAGAGGGAGAAGCCGGTTCCGTCGTGGCATGCCGCCTCCGCCGCGGCCATCTTCATCGGCTGCTGCTCGATCATCAGTTGGGCCTGGGCGTGGCCGGACAGGGAAACACCCATGAAGGAAACCATGGCAACGACGGCGCCGATGCGCAGGGACTTGATCCACACCTGGTAATCGACCTTGTCGCGGTTCCTCCCCAAGGTGCCCGACTCCCCCACGATGACGTTGCCCGCGGCATCAACGGTGTCGATGCCCGCCTGGCGACGCTTGTAGAGGTGGAACCAGGAGATCCCCAACAGGAAACCTCCGGCCACGGCGAAGGCCCCAAAAATGGTGTGCGGAAAGGCGATCACGGCGGTGTTGTTGGTAAAGACGGCCCAGGCATCGACCATGGTGGCGCGGCCATTGACCATTTCGGTGCCGACGGGGTGCTGCATCCAGGAGTTCGCCACCAGGATGAAGTAGGCCGAGAAGATGCTGGCCAGCGAGGCTACCCAGATGGTGGCCAGGTGGATGGGCTTGGGCAGCCGGTCCCAGCCGAAGATCCACAGCCCAAGGAAGATGGATTCAAGGAAGAACGCCATCAACGATTCGATGGCCAGGGGTGCGCCGAAGACGTCGCCGACAAAGCGGCTGTATTCGCTCCAGGCCATGCCGAACTGGAATTCCTGGACGATGCCGGTGGCCACCCCCATGATGAAGTTGATGAGGAAAAGCTTTCCCCAGAACTTCGTCATGCGCAGGTATTCCTCCTTGCCGGTGCGGTGCCACGCGGTTTGCATCACTGCCACCGTGAGGCCCAGACCGATTGTCAAGGGAACCATCAGGAAGTGATAAACGGTGGTGATACCAAATTGCCATCTGGCAATTTCCAGTGCATCCATGCCAAACCCTTCAATGCAGATAATCGGGGCGTGGTGTCGGTCCCGCGCCCCGAGTTCTACGATCCGTAGAACTCGCTTCTACTCACTGTAGAACATTTGGTCCATTCGCGGTAAACTGGTCTCAACGGGAAGCGTTCAACACGATTCCTGTTGGCCCCTGCGTTAGCTGCACGGGCCTGGAACACTTTGTTAGGAAATGAGATTGGCCACTCTTGGCGACCTTGAACGCGCAGTAATGGAACTCCTTTGGGATGCCGAATCCCCGCTCACGGCCAATGAACTTCGCGACCAGCTTGCAGCACCCGGCGATGTTGAAGGCAAGGAACTTGCCGTGACCACCGTCCTGACGGTGCTGGCCCGACTGGAAAAGAAGGGCTTGGTGGCGCGCGAGCGCGACATCCGCCCTCACCGCTACACGTCTGTGACCAGCCGCGAGGAACACACCGTGTCCTTGATGAACGAAGCCCTGGGTACCGTGCTGGATCGCGAAGCCGTATTGGCTCGCTTCATCGGCGGCATCTCCGCCGAGGAAGCACAGTCCTTGCGCCTGCTCCTCGATACACCACGCAGCGCCTAGCGACGATCGGCACGGTCACCGAACGTGCTGCTGACGTCCTATCTCCTGGCGGGGCTGGCCATTCTTCTGGCGTGGCCCATACCCGTCGCGCTGTCGCGCGCCCACTGGACGGCCCGGTCCCCCTTTGCCGCGATGGTCGTATGGCAGGCCATTGCACTGGCTGGCGGTCTGTCCATGATTGGCGCGATGCTTTTTTGGGGCCTTGACCCGCTGGGAAACACGCTTCTGGGTGCCCTGGAGGGCGGGGCGAGGCTTGTGCTCGGCGATCCGGACGTCACATCCCCGGGAACCATCCACGTCTTTGCCTTGAGCACCGCGGCGTTGCTGGGTTTCCATCTGGTCCTCACGTTGATCAGGGCCACCTGGCGCATCACCCGGCAGCGGGCACGGCACCGGCACATTCTTTCACTGCTCAGCGAGGAGTCCGCGGCCAATCCCGGGACCTTGGTGCTGGACCACGAAATCCCCATCGCGTATTGTCTGCCGAGCTTCACCGGTTCGGTCACGGTGCTTTCGCGCGGCCTGGTCCAACGGTTGAACGAGGATGAACTGCGGGCCGTCCTGGCCCACGAAAAGGCGCATTTGGAACAACGCCACGACCTGCTGCTGCTGGCCTTTGCCTCGTGGAACGACGCCCTGCCGTGGCTGCCCACCGCGAAGCACTCGCTGGCCGCGGTCCAGGAGCTCGTGGAGATGCTCGCCGACGACGCGGCCCTGCGCGTGGTCACCGCCCCCGTCTTGCTGCGTGCCCTGCTGACGGTCGCCACCGGCGCCCTTGGAGAACCGTCCGAGCGGGGGCCTGCGGCCCTGCCCGCCGCCGGTACCGGTGGCGCACCGACCGAAGAGCTTTCCTCGCATCGCCTCCGGCGACTGCTGACCCCCAAGCCGCCGTTGTCCGCCACGGTGCGGTCCCTGATCCTCGCGGCCGCCCTGCTGCTTCTGGCGTTGCCGACCACCATGTTGGTGGCACCGGGACTCTTCAACTGATCCGACCGCCGGTGCCCACTCGCACACCGGAACCGACTCCGAACAAGCCAATGGCCGGCCGGCGCCCCCTAGAGCACCGGCCGGCCACGTCGTGTTCCGGCTACGCGTCGATCCGGTCGCGTTCGAGGCGCTCCGCCCCTGAAATGATGAACTCCTTGCGCGGCGCCACATCCGAACCCATCAACAGGTCAAAGACCCGCTCGGCCGACTCGGCATGCTCCAACCCCACCCGGCGCAAGGTGCGGTGCCGCGGATCCATCGTGGTTTCGGCCAATTGGTCCGCATCCATCTCGCCCAGGCCCTTGTAGCGCTGGATCGGTTCCTTGTAGCGCTTTCCGGCCTTTTCCAGGGCGGCAAGCACCTCGTGTAGCTCGTTCTCCGAGTAGGTGTAGACCATCTCGTTTTCCTTGGCTCCGTGGTTGATGACCTCCACCCGGTGCAGCGGCGGCACGGCCGCATAAACCCGCCCGGCCTCCACCATGGGGCGCATGTAGCGGAAGAACAGTGTCAGCAACAGGGTGCGGATGTGCGCGCCGTCGACATCTGCATCGGTCATCAGCACCACCTTGCCGTAACGTGCCGCCGAGATATCGAAGCTGCGCCCCGAGCCGGCACCGACCACCTGGATCAAGGCGGCGCATTCGGCGTTTGAGAGCATGTCCGCAACCGACGCCTTTTGCACATTGAGGATCTTCCCGCGGATCGGCAGCAGCGCCTGGAAGTCGGAGGACCTGGCCAGGCGAGCGGTGCCCAGTGCGCTGTCGCCCTCCACGATGAACAATTCGGTCTTCATGGTGTCGGTGCTGCGGCAGTCGGCCAGCTTGGTGGGAAGCGACGAGGTTTCCAACGCGTTCTTGCGCCGCTGGGTTTCCTTGTGGACCCGCGCGGAAATGCGCGACTTCATCTCGCTGACGACTTTTTCCAGCAGCATTGCGGCCTGGGTCTTGTCACCCTTGGCCGTGGAATTCAGCTTGTCCGTGAGGCACTTTTCGACCACCTTGGCCACAATCAGGCGCACGGCCGACGTGCCGAGGATTTCCTTGGTCTGCCCCTCGAACTGCGGCTCGGCCAGCCGTACCGTCAGGACCGCGGTCATCCCGGCGCCAACGTCGTCCTTTTCGATCTTGTCATTCCCGGCCTTGAGCTTGCGGGCGTTGGCCTCGATGACCTTGCGGAAGGTCTTGAGCAGGGCCTGCTCGAAACCTGTTTGGTGCGTTCCGCCCTTGGGAGTGGAAATGATGTTGACGAAGGATCGCAGGTTGGTCTCGTACCCGATCCCCCAGCGCAGTGCTATGTCCACCTCGCAGGTGCGTTCGACCTCGGTGATCCGGCTGTGTCCGGATTCATCGATTACGGGCACCGATTCCTTGAAGGTCCCGGAACCATGGAAACGCCAGATGTCGGTGACCGCCGCGTCGTTGGCCAGGTAGTCAACGAACTCGGAAATACCGCCATCGTGGTGGAAGACCTCCTCATAGGGGCCGTCCTCTCCCAGGGTGCCGGCCAGGCCGCGCTCGTCGCGCAGCGTGATCTTCAGGCCCGGCACCAGGAAAGATGTCTGGCGGGCGCGGGCCTGCAATTCGGTGTAGGAGAACTTGGCATCGGGGGTGAAGATCTGCCTGTCGGCCCAGTAGCGCACGCGCGTGCCGGTGACGCCGCGCTTGGCCTTGCCCACCACATCGAGCACCGAAGCCGTCGAGAACGGTTCGAAGGTGGAATCACCCTTCGCTTTTCCCTTGTCGGTGAAGCGTCCCGGCTCGCCGCGGCGGAACTGCATGCCATAGGTCTTGCCGCCACGGTCAACCTCGACGTCGAGGCGGGAGGACAGCGCGTTCACCACCGAGGCGCCGACGCCATGCAGGCCGCCGGAAGCTGTGTAGGACCCGCCGCCGAACTTGCCGCCCGCGTGAAGCTTGGTGAAGACGACTTCAACGCCGGAAAGCCCGGTCTTTGGCTCGATGTCCACGGGAATGCCGCGGCCGTCGTCATGGATCTCAACGGATCCGTCCGGGTGCAGCAGGACGTTGATGGATTGGCCATGGCCGGCAAGCGCCTCGTCGACGGAGTTGTCGATGATTTCCCAGAGGCAGTGCATGAGCCCACGCGAATCGGTGGAGCCGATGTACATGCCCGGACGTTTGCGGACCGCCTCAAGACCCTCCAGAACGGATAGGTGTCGGGCGTTGTAGTCATTGCTTTGGGCCACGGTTGTAAAACTCCTCAAAAACGTCGGAACGACGCTAACCACAATAGTCTCTGGCCCCGTCATTTCGCGGGTACGCGCCGTCATTGAGCGACAGCTCACCCCTGATTGCGCTACGCGGTCAGCGAAAGAACAAATAATCCAGAAGAAAATCGCGAGATTGCTGGTTGTATTGATTAGACATCGACTGAAGGAGGTCATCATGACAACGACGACAGTAACCCGAGAGCTTAATGCCCTTGATCGTTGCGACCGGTGCGGTGCACAGGCTTTTGTGCGTGCGGTATTGGAGACCTCCGGTGGTGAGCTATTCTTCTGCGGACACCACGCTCGCGCGGTAGAGGAAAAGCTGCGCCCCCTGACCAACGAATGGCAAGACGAAACAGCGCGTCTCTACGAGAAGCCTGTTTACGACGACGAGGACTAAGCAGGTCGCCAGCCAACTGCTGAGCAGACCTTTGGGCGGGACCCCGGCATCATGCCGGGGTCCCGCTGTCGTTAGTCGGCCCGCTGCATGCGTGCTTCAACACGGGCACCGGGGGCTTAAACACAAGGTGCCGGTGTTGACCCCTAAATCGCTGGGGAAAACACCGGCACCTGCATCGGGCCCTGGGGCCGAACTCCTAGTCCAGGTAGTCGCGCAGGACCTGGGAACGGGAGGGGTGACGAAGCTTGGACATCGTCTTGGACTCGATCTGGCGGATGCGTTCACGGGTCACGCCGTAGACCTTGCCGATTTCGTCAAGGGTCTTGGGCTGTCCGTCGGTCAGCCCGAAGCGCATGGCCACGACACCTGCCTCGCGCTCGGAGAGCGTGTCCAGCACCGAGTGCAACTGTTCCTGCAGCAGGGTGAAGGACACCGCATCGGCGGGGACAACGGCCTCGGAGTCCTCGATGAGGTCACCGAACTCGGAGTCGCCGTCTTCACCCAGCGGGGTGTGCAGGGAGATCGGCTCGCGACCGTACTTCTGGACCTCGACGACCTTTTCGGGGGTCATGTCCAGTTCCTTGGCGAGCTCCTCCGGGGTGGGTTCGCGACCCAGGTCCTGAAGCATCTGGCGCTGCACGCGAGCCAGCTTGTTGATGACCTCGACCATGTGCACCGGGATACGAATGGTGCGGGCCTGGTCGGCCATGGCGCGGGTGATGGCCTGGCGGATCCACCAGGTGGCGTAGGTGGAGAACTTGAAGCCCTTGGTGTAGTCGAACTTCTCAACCGCACGGATCAGGCCCAGGTTTCCTTCCTGGATCAGGTCCAGGAAGAGCATGCCGCGACCGGTGTAGCGCTTGGCCAGCGACACCACGAGGCGGAGGTTGGCCTCGAGCAGGTGGTTCTTGGCGATCTTGCCGTCGTGGACGATCTGCTCATAGTCCCAGCGCAGGCGCTTGTCCATCTTGTTGCCGTCGTCGGCGATGAGCTTCTCATTGGCGAAAAGTCCGGCCTCGATGCGCAGGGCCAGGTCGACTTCCTGCTCGGCATTCAGCAGGGCGACCTTGCCGATCTGCTTCAGGTAGTCCTTGACCGGGTCGGCGGTGGCGCCGGCGACCATGACCTGCTGCTGCGGGGCATCGTCTTCGTCTGCGGTGAGGACAAAGCCCTTGGAGTTCTCGTCCACGGCAGGGGCCTTGGGGGTCTCGTCGGCATCGTCGGCGTCGGTTTCGGCCTCGTCGGACTCGACGTCCTCATCGGCCTTGGCACGGGACTTTGCAGGAGCCCGCTTCGCAGCAGGCTTCTTCGCGGTGGCGGCCTTTGCGGCAGCCGGCACGGCAGCTGCCTTATCCGTAGTTGCATCCTGCGGATCGGCGGCAGCATCCGCTGCCTGGCCATTGGTGGTCGTCTCAGAAGACACGAAATACCTTTCTCACGGTTCGTCCGCGATGCCACCTACCGGTAACACCACTATGACCCTGTCAAGTCCGCGTCCCGCCGAATTAGGGCGAGTCGGGATCCAGGGTCCAGTAAATGGAACGCCTTTTTCCCGCCATTTGTTCCCATCGAACCAACTCGATGGTGCAGGCTTGATAGCCATGGAACACGAACCCAACCGGGTCTGTTGGTTAACAGTGTCTCACGTTTCGGCGTCTAGGGGATTCATCGGGCGCGGGTGCCGGGGCTTTATCTTCCATCGGGTTCCCACTGCCTGCCTCAAGTACCTCAGGCGCTGAGCCGACCTTCCAGCCGCAGCCGCCAAGCGCGTGCCGGGTCTGCCACCCAAGACGGCATCTCGCCTGATTCCACCAATTTCGCCATGAGTTGTGCAAGCCGGTATTCCGGATCGTTTTCCAACGCCGCCCCAAAGAGCTTCAGCGCGGAGCTTCCCTTGCCCTTGGCCCAGTTCACCCAACCCAGCAGGCACAGGAGCGCGGAGGTCTCCTCACCTTCCGCCACACCCAGCAGGTCGCGGCAAAAGAACCAAAGGCGTTCAAGTCGGTCCCAGTCGGGCGTGCATGCCGCCGTCCCCAGCAGGAAGTCGGAGAAGTCCTGTGATGCGCGCCCGAAGTCCGCCGCGCGCGCGACCTCCTTCAAGGCCTCAAACGCACGCAGTGTGCCGCGGCCCGCCAGATAGGGAAGGATGTCTCGAATCATGCGGTCGTTGAGCGAGAGCAGGAGCGAGGCGCACAATACGTCGTCGGTCCGCAGACGGCGTTCGGCGACGGCTGGATCCGTTTCCAGCAGCATGGCCCAGTCCTTGATCAGCGACTCCCGCGGGGTGGTTCCGGACAGTTCCTGGGCCAGGATCTCCAGGTTCGCCCTGACGACGTCCTTGTTGCTCCAGGCGGCAACCCCGCTGCCGTCCCAGATTTGGTCCTCGGGCGCCGAACCTGCAACAACCATCCTCAGATGGGTCTCGGTCAGTGCGAGGTCGGGCAGGTCGAATCCCTCGCTGGGACAGCAGTTTTCGCTGAGGCAGAAGTAACTGTGCCAGCGGCTGGAACCCACGTACCAGGCGTCTCGCACCTGGATTCCCGAGCGAACGAGCTCTGGTGCGAGCCGCTCGACGAGCTCGTGCTTGGGCAGCGAGTCGTGGCTCCCCCCAGGGGTCTGCCCGGTGTAAACGGCGGCAAAAACGGCGGTTGCATCCGGCACCTTGTGCACGAGCTGGACCAATTGGTCGGCCCATTGGGCGGCCGCCACGCTGCCGCTTTCCGCTCGCGGCAGGTCGACGCGCAGGGTGGCGGCAAGGCCACTACCCTGCATGATGAGCAGGACGACGGCATTGCGGGGATAGAACCCCAATGCGTGGGGAATATATGCCAGCACCTCTTCGGGGCTGGCCAAGGAAAAGTTCGACGCTGAAGGTGTAGTAGTCATGCACCCCATGTTGCGCCCCTCCGATGACGGCGGCAGGGTGCACCGGGAAGCTTGTGGATACCGGCGACCCGGTCGCGCCCGGCGTGCCGCCGCATGTGCGGATCAGTGGCGTTCCGCTTCCCGGCACCCGCGTGCCTGGAGGTGGTGTTACTCGATTTCGGTGCGCTTGGACATGTCCCGGGCGGACCGGGGAGGGTACTCGCCGCGCAACGCCATGTCTCGGCGTGCCTTGTTGCGGGTGACGACCATGCCGATCACGCCACCGAGGATCACAACGAACTGGAAGGACAGCGCCCACCTGAACGCGTCCAGGGAGTACAGCTCGACGCCGGGACCCGCAGCCTTTTGCTGGAGGTCAAGCAGCCAGCCCACCACGTACACGGTGACGAGGGCGGCCAGGAACCCGCCGACGTTCACGATGCCGGTGGCGGTGCCAATGACGTGCGACGGATTGAAGGTGCGGGCAAAATCGAACGCGATCATCGATGCCGGACCGCCCAGGGCGACGCACACGATCAGGACCACCAGCAGCCACATCGGTGCCGACCCGGGCCAAAGAAGCACGGCGGCCCAGCTCAGGGTGATCGCCCCGATCACGTTGAAGGCGATCGCCGATCGCCGGTGCGGATGGCGCGCCACGGCCGAGCCCAGGACGGGACCTGCAACCAGGGCGACGAGCACGAAGATGGAGAGCAGCCCCGAAGCGGTGGCGGGGCTGACGCCCTGGCCGGAAACCAGGAACGGATACCCCCAAGTCAACAGGAAGACGTTGGTGGTGAACTGGGTGGTGAAGTGCGTCCAGAATCCCAGCCGGGTCCCCGGTTCGCGCCAGGCGTTGGCCAGCAGCACCGCGGCCCGGGCGGGGGCCGGCTGGGCTTCCTTGTTGCGCGGGCCGTTGCTGATCAGCACCAGGGCGAGGACAAAACCCAGCACGGACAGGGCGGCCAGGGAAAGGAACGCAGGCGTCCAGCTCCACACATGCAGCAGGGCCACGAACGGGATCAGCGAGAGCAGCTGTCCCAGTTGCCCCACCATGCCGGTGGCCTGGGTGAGCATCGGGATCCGGTATCCGGAAAACCAGATCGGCAGCAGCCGGATGACCGAGACGAAGGTCATCGCATCCCCCGCGCCGACGAAGAACCGTCCGACCAGGCCTGCACCGACTGAATCGGCCATGGCCAGCAGCAGCTGGCCGACCATCATCAGCGCCGCTCCGCCGGTGATCATGGCCCGGGGCCCCCACCTGTCCACCAGGATGCCGACGGGGATCTGCAACCCCGCGTAGACAACCAGCTGCACCACGGAGAAGGTTGCCAGGATCGAGGCCGACGCATCAAACCTGTCGGTGGCCTCCAGGCCGGCCACGCCGAAGCTGGTGCGTTGGGTCACCGCGATGAGGTAGGCCGTGATGCTGACTATCCATACCAACCACGAGCGGGCGGAGTCGAGGTGCTCGGCCTTGGTCACTAGGAATCCTTGGCGGCCGCGCCACCCTGTTCCGGGAAGCCGGAGAGGAATGCCTCGACAGCCAGGGCCAGCTCGTCGCCGTCGGGGACCTCTGCATCGGGCGTGACCAGCAAGGAGCGACGTTCGACGTCCGGGACGTGCTGGTCAAAGCGTTCCTCGAAGTTTTCCACCATCCTGGCGACGTCGGGGGTGGCGGCAACCTGTTCGGCAATCTGCGATTCGAGGTTGCGCCCCGCCTCGCGCAAGCGGTCGGTGGGCAGGCCCAGTTCCATGGCAGCACCGACGTATTCCAGGACGCCCACGGCAACCTGGGGGTATTCGGCCTCGGAGAGGTAGTGGGGCACGTGGATGGAATAGCCCACCGCGTCCCGGCCCGCCTCGATCAGGCGCACCTCGATGAGACTGGCCAGGCTCGCCGGCAGCTCCGCCGTCGGGGTCCAGGTGGAGATCCCGTCGATCAGGTCCTTGCGGTTGCCGTGTGCCGTGACACCCAACGGGCGGGTGTGGGGAACCGGCATCGGCACCGCGTCAAAGGAGACGATCAGTCGCACGTTGAATGCATCGACCAGGGCGATGATCGCGGCGGTGACCCGTTCCCAGGCCAGGTCCGGCTCGGTCCCGGTCAGAAAGAGGAAGTCGCGTTCCAGCCCGTCGGTGAGCCGGTAAAGCTCCAGGCGCGGAGCCTGGTAGGCGGCGAAGTGGTCGCCGAGGAAGGAAATCTGGGGGCGCCGTTCGCGGTAGTTGACGAGCTGGTCCGTATCAAACGAGGCGATGAGCTGCGGATCCAGCGAGTCCAGCAGTTCGCTGCGCACTTGGGCGAGCGCGTGCCCGGCGTCGGCGTGGCCGCGGAGGCCAATGAGCAGGTCAAGGCCCTGAAGCTCGAGTGCGTCCAGGTCGAGGTCTTCGAACCTGATCAAGGTTTGGGGGTCAAGCATTGCCGCTGCTCCTTTCGGGTTGCGTCGCTGGGTTTCTCCGGCCACACCGTCGCCCTGGATCTGGCCCAGGGAGGCCCGAATCCCCCGCGAGCGGCCAGAAAAGGTGCGACGCAAACAACGGGGAAATCAAGGAACGGGTGCGGGCCGGATGAACCCAGTCGGGATTCGTTCGGTTGCCTACTACTGCGGGTCAACCTCAACGGACGGGATTTTCTTCCCGTGGCCCGCATCCAATTCTAGGCCGGTTGCCCGGCCAATGCGCTGTGGGATCGGTCTCAACGATACGATCGATAAAGGCCAATCGGCATTTGCGTCCCGGCGACCCCGGAACGCGTGCGCCGTTCCGGCTTCTCCGATGCACGGGCACATGACGTGCATGCACAGAATCCAACGAAGAGGAATCGTTCCGTGATCAACTCCATCGATCTCAAGCTGACCGCCGTTTCGACTGACATCAAGCGCCTTGGCGCCGACGCGCTGGTTCTCGGTGTCGTCAAGGGCACCGATGGTCCCGTCCTGGTGGCCTCGCCCTTCAGTGCCAAGGTCACCGAAACCCTTCAGGGGTCCCTGTCCGCGTTGAACGTCACCGGTGCCGCCGATGAATTGGTCCGCCTGCCCGCCCCGGCGGAGACCAAGGCCGGGATCCTGGCCCTCGCCGGACTGGGATCCTTCGAGGAATCCACGCTGACCGCCGAGGCGCTGCGCCGCGGAGCAGGCTCGGCCGCACGCCAGCTTGCCGGGCTTTCAACTGTGATCGTTGCCCTGCCCGCGGCCACTCTCGAGCAGGCGGCCGCCGTGGCCGAAGGGGTGGCCATGGGCGCCTACCACTTCAACAGCCACCGCTCCACCCCGGCCACCAAATTGCCGTTGACCGAGGCCATCATTGCCACGGCGGCATCGGCCGACAAGGGACTGCCCGACGCGCTGAAGCGTGCGGCAATCCTGGGTCGGGCCGTGCGCGCCACCCGCGACCTGGTCAACACCGCCCCCAACGTCCTATACCCGGAGTCTTTCGCCCAGGAAATCAAGGACACCACCAAGGGTGCCGGCCTGAAGATCACGATCCTCGATGAGAAGAAGCTGGAGAAGGACGGCTACGGCGGACTCATGGGCGTCGGCGGCGGTTCCATTCGCAAGCCGCGCATGGTCAAGGTCGAGTACTCCCCCACCAAGGCCGCCAAGCACCTGGCCCTGGTGGGCAAGGGCATCACCTTTGACACCGGCGGCATCTCCATCAAGCCCGCCGCGGGCATGCACGCCATGAAGTCGGACATGGCCGGCGCCGCCACCGTCTTCCAGGCCGTTGCCGCCATCGCGGCACTCGGCCTGCCGATCAAGGTCACCGGCTGGCTCTGCCTGGCCGAGAACATGCCCGGTGGCGCCTCCACCCGCCCGGGCGATGTCATCACCATGTTCGGCGGCAAAACCGTCGAGGTGCTGAACACCGACGCCGAGGGCCGCCTGGTCATGGCCGACGGACTGGCAGCCGCCAGCCTCGAAAAGCCCGACGCGCTGATCGACATCGCCACCCTGACCGGTGCACAGATGGTCGCGCTGGGCCTGCGCACCGCCGGAATCATGGGCGATGCGCCCCTCCGCGACGCCGTGGTCGCCGCCGCGACACGCGCGGGCGAGTCCGCCTGGGCCATGCCGCTGCCGGAGGAACTGCGCGCCACCATCGATTCCCAGGTCGCCGACCTGGCCAACATCGGTGAGCGCATGGGTGGAATGATGACCGCAGCGGTGTTCCTTAACGAATTTGTTGGAGAGGTCGACGGGGCCAAGATCCCGTGGGCCCACATGGACATTGCGGGCCCCGCCTTCAATGAGTCGGCTCCCTTTGGCTACACGCACAAGAACGGCACCGGCTCCTCGGTGCGCACCCTGGTGGCACTGGCCGAGGAAATGTCCCAGGCCAAGTAGACCGCGGTAGGCCCGGCCCTCCCCGCATTTTCTACTCCCCGTAGTAGAAATGCCCGTGATTGCGGCGGTGGCGGCCCCAAAGGCCGCCACCGTTGTGCGACCGGTCACAGGTGCCCGCAATCTGGCTCACCACATGTGGCTCCGTACGATTCGGGGGGATAAGGTAAACCTGAAAGATCACTGCTTTACCGTGTTTGCCCGACCCTGACCGGGCCCGCAAATACACCCCATCAGACCCCCAGGTCGACCACGACGTCGGCCACAACTCATAACGAGGGAGCGTTCACGTGGCCGAATCGGCAGCAACGCAAGAATTCGACATCCTCATTCTCGGCGGCGGTTCCGCCGGCTACTCGGCAGCCTTGCGCGCCGTGCAGCTGGGTTTCACCGTTGGCTTGATTGAGAAGGCCAAGCTCGGTGGCACCTGCCTGCACACCGGTTGCATCCCCACCAAGGCGTACCTGCACTCCGCCGAATTGGCCGAGAACGCTCGCGAAGGCGCGAAGTACGGCATCAACACCACCCTCGATTCCATCGACTTGGGTGCTGTGCGCAGCTACAAGGACGGCATTGTCGCCGGCAAGCACAAGGGCCTCACCGGCCTTCTGAAGATGAAGAAGGTGACCGTTATCGAAGGTAACGGCCGCCTGGTTTCCCTGGACACCATCGACGTTGACGGCGTGGCGTACAAGGGCAAGAACATCATCCTTGCCACCGGTTCCACCTCCAAGACCATGGGCATCGAAATCGGCGGCCGTGTGCTGACCAGCACCGAGGCACTGAACATGGACACCCTGCCCAAGAGCGCCATCGTGCTCGGCGGCGGCGTCATCGGCGTCGAATTCGCTTCCGTGTGGAAGTCCTTCGGCGTGGACGTGACCATCGTCGAGGGCCTGCCCTCGCTGGTCCCGAACGAGGACCCCTCGATCATCAAGCACCTGGAGCGCGCCTTCAAGAAGCGCGGCATCAAGTTCAACACCGGCGTCTTCTTCGAAAAGGTCGAACAGGACGCCAACGGCGTCAAGGTCTCCCTGGCCGACGGCAAGACCCTTGAAGCAGAGATCGTCTTGGTTGCCGTTGGCCGTGGCCCGGTCACCGAGGGCCTGGGTTACGAAGCCCAGGACATCCCGATGGATCGCGGCTTCGTGCTCATCAACGAGCGCTGCCACACCGGCGTGGGCAACATCTACGCGATCGGCGACATCGTCCCGGGCGTACAGCTTGCACACCGCGGCTACCAGCACGGCATCTTTGTTGCCGAGGAAATCGCCGGCCTGAAGCCGGTGGTTGTTGAGGACATCAACATCCCGAAGGTCACCTTCTGCGAACCGGAAATCGCTTCGGTTGGCTACTCCGAGCCTGCAGCCAAGAAGAAGTTCGGCGACGACCAGATCGAGGTCACCGAGTACAACCTGGCCGGCAACGGCAAGTCCTCGATCCTGGGCACCTCCGGCCTGATCAAGATGGTTCGCGTCAAGAACGGCCCCATCGTGGGCGTTCACGGCATCGGCGGACGCATCGGCGAGCAGATCGGCGAGGCACAGCTCATCGTGAACTGGGAAGCCTACCCCGAGGATGTTGCACAGCTCATCCACGCACACCCGACGCAGAACGAATCCCTGGGCGAGGCCGCCATGGCCCTGGCCGGCAAGCCGCTGCACGGTTAGTCACAAACGCTTAACCGGGCACGCGCGCCACATGGGGACGCGTGCCCGGTGCACTAAGCTCGGAGGCACTGACCTCCCACGGGATGTGCGGGAAACCGCGGATCTCTCGCACACAAATTTTTTTAGTTTTAGGAGAACGGGAACAAGATGTCTGAAACCGTGAACTTGCCCGCACTGGGTGAAAGCGTCACCGAAGGCACCGTTACGCGCTGGCTCAAGCAGGTCGGCGACCGCGTCGAGGTCGACGAGCCGCTGCTGGAGGTCTCGACCGACAAGGTCGACACCGAAATCCCTTCGCCGGTAGCCGGCGTCATCGAGGAGATCCTCGTGGCCGAGGACGAAACCGCCGAAGTTGGAGCCGCACTGGTTCGCATCGGCGACGGCTCGGGTTCCGGCTCGGCACCCGCCGAAGCTGCACCTGCCGCCGAGGCACCTGCAGCCCCCGTTGAGGCACCCGCCGCTGCTGCACCTGAAGCGCCGGCCCCTGCCGCAGCACCGGCGTCCGCCGCTTCGGGCACCGAGATCACCCTCCCGGCACTGGGCGAGTCCGTCACCGAAGGCACCGTCACCCGCTGGCTCAAGGCCGTCGGCGAAGAGGTTGCCGTTGACGAGCCGCTGCTCGAGGTTTCCACAGACAAGGTCGACACCGAGGTTCCTTCCCCGGTCGCCGGCACCCTGTTGGAGATCCGCGTTCCGGAAGACGAGACCGTTGAGGTCGGCGCCGTCCTGGCCATCGTTGGCGCCGCAGGTGCCGCCGCACCGGCAGCACCTGTCGAGGCAGCACCGGCTCCGGCCGCCGCGCCCGCACCGGTAGCTGCTCCTGCCGCACCGGTTGCAGCTCCGGCCGCCCCCGTTGCAGCTCCGGCCGCACCGGTTGCAGCTCCTGCCCCTGCAGCAGCACCGGCCGCCGCTCCGGCACCCGCCGCCGCACCTGCAGCTCCGGCCGCAGGCAACGACGGTTACGTGACCCCGCTGGTGCGCCGCCTGGCCAACCAGAACAACGTTGACCTCGCGGCCGTCACCGGCACCGGTGTCGGTGGACGCATCCGCAAGCAGGACGTCATCGACGCAGCTGCCGCCACCGCCGCTCCGGCCGCAGCAGTTGCTTCGGCACCTGCCGCACCTGCCGCACCGGCCGCCAAGGCCGCTGCACCCGTCGTTGCATCCTCGCTGCGCGGAACCGTTGCCAAGGCACCGCGTATCCGCCAGGTCATTGCCCGGCGCATGCGCGAGTCGCTGGAAATCTCCACCCAGCTGACCCAGGTGCACGAGGTCGACATGACCCGCGTCGCCAAGCTGCGCAACTCGGCCAAGAACCAGTTCGCTGCAGTCAACGGCTCCAAGCTGACCTTCCTGCCGTTCATCGCCAAGGCCGTTGCCGAGGCCCTGAAGCAGCACCCGAAGCTGAACGCCGAGTACGACGAGTCCAAGCAGGAGATCACCTACCACAACGCCGAGCACCTGGCGATTGCGGTTGACACCGACAAGGGCCTGCTGGTTCCGGTCATCTCCAACGCGGGCGACCTGAACCTTGCCGGCCTGGCCGGCAAGATCGCCGACGTGGCAAAGCGCACCCGCGACAACAAGATCGGCCCGGACGAACTGTCCGGCGGAACGTTCTCGATCACGAACATCGGTTCGGTCGGCGCGCTCTTCGACACCCCGATCATCAACCAGCCACAGGTTGCCATCCTGGGAACCGGCTCCATCGTGAAGCGCGCGGTTGTCGTGACCGGCGCCGACGGCGATGACACCATCGCCATCCGCCACATGATGTACCTGTCGCTGACCTACGACCACCGCCTGGTCGACGGCGCCGATGCAGGACGCTTCTTGCAGACGCTGAAGGCACGCCTTGAAGAAGGCGCCTTCGAAGCCGACCTGGGCCTCTAAGGTCCAATAGACGGTCCAAGGGGACGGTCGCCGCTTTACAGCTGCGGCCGTCCCCTTTGCCGTGTTCCGGGACACCATGTAACCTGCCGATTCTTCACGGTGTGTGGTATCCATTAGGCTTGCTGGCATGACCTTTTTGAATGCTTTCCTCGTATTTCTGCACGTCTTGGGTGCCGCGGCAATCGTCGGCGGCTGGCTCGCCACGTTCAAGACCCCAACCGTGAACATCTGGCAGTGGTACGGCGCCATCGCCCAGCTGGTCACCGGCCTGCTGCTGGTCGGCCTGGCCGAAATGGGTGACGGAGAGGTCAACCACGCCAAGATCGCCGTCAAGCTCGTGCTGGCCATTGGCGTCTTTGTCGCGGCTCTCCTGGGCCGCCGGAAGATCAAGAACGGCCTCGAAGTTCCGACCGGACTGGCCCACGGCACCGGCGGCACGGCGTTGATTGCCATTGCCGTTGCAACCCTCTGGGTCTAAACGCCCGCACGGAGCATGACCCGGCCTTGCGCCGGATGACAGTGGCGGGGTGCCATCGGGATTCCTGATGGCACACCGCTTCGCCTTTTAACCAGGTCCTTTGGTTCGGCTGTCCCGGGCCATAGGATTGCCGTGGAGGCGCTCGCCTCCGCCCAGCTGCAGATTTCAAGGAGTTGTCACCATGGCAGTCACCACACGAAGCGCAAGCACCATATGGACCGGGGACCTGGCCACCGGGTCGGGGGAAACAACGTTCGAAACCTCGGGCATCGGAACGTTCCCCGTGACGTGGCGGGCCCGCACCGAGGCAGCCGAGGGCAAGACCAGCCCGGAGGAATTGATCGCGGCGGCCCATGCATCGTGCTTTTCGATGTCACTGAGCAACATCCTGAAGCAGGCCGGCCACGTCGCCGAGAAGCTGGAAACCACCGCCGAGGTGGACTTCGACACCACCGACGGTGCCAAGATCAGCGGCATCCGGCTGACGCTCAAGGCCACGATCCCGGGAATCGATGCCGCGGAATTCCAAAAGCTTGCAAACGCCGCCAAGGAAGCCTGCCCGGTGTCCGTCGCGCTGGCGGCCGTCCCTTCCATCACCCTTGACGCCCACCTGAATTAGGCACCTACCTGCCGGCGTGCCGGTGCCGTGAATGCAGCATCGGCACGCCGGCCCTAGGGCTTCACTTCGCGGCGGTCACCTGCCACATCCGCCAAGAGCCATCCACGTATAGAAGGACCATGAGTACCCGCTGGCTTTCGGACTGCTTGGCACTCGCGATGACAGTGCCCTTGCGATCCACATAGCGGTAGCCACCTTGCACGCTCGTCGCCGCGATTCTCGCTTCCCCCGGGTTCGCCCCCGGCAGTACGGCAACATCGCTCAGGCGCGTCTCCAGGGCCTCGAGCCGCAAGCCCAGGCCCCGCATTCGGGCCACGACCTTTTCGTCCACTGCCAGGGCCGGCGAGCCTGCCGCATGGACCTTCCTCAATCCCTCCATGCTCCCTGCCATCAGGCCCCGGTCGCGGCGCGCAGACAAGTCCGCCGCCACCAGCACAAGTTCCCGCCCCGATTCCGGGGTGGCCCCCGGAGCCGCCGTGCCGGCGGGGTCGGGCACCGTGGCCGGTGGGGTGACTTGCGCGGTGGCTTGCGGCAGCCCTGCAAGCGCCGGTTCGTTGGCCTCCTTGAGCATGCTGGTTGCCACCGCGGCCATGGCCACCACCAACAACCCACCGGCCACTGCCGCGGCCATGCGCCGATTCCCGCGCTTCAACCCGTGGATTCGGTGTAGTTGGGCCCAGCGTTTCTCCCCGCTCGGGGCCGCCTCCTGCGCCGGAAGGCTGGCATCGCCACCAAACACCGCACGAAGTCTGCGCGGAACCGGTTTCTGCTGGGCCTTGATCTGGGCCTTGCGTTCCTTCAGCATTTCCTTGTCCGCCGCCGTGGGGCTTCCGGTGCGTCGGCTCCTGCCCAAAAGTCCCGCGGCGGCAGGGGTTTGCCGGGTAGTGAGCATATGTTTGAGCGCGTCCGGCTCGATCGCGGCACTTAGCTCCACGGCCTCGGGCGCCCCCGCGACAAAGATCCGTTGCCCAAACTGGGCCGCGCTCGGTCGGCGGTCCGGATCCGGGTCCAGGCCCTGCTCCAGCAATTTCGCGAATTCGTCATTGACTTCTGGAACCATGGCACCCAGCGGGACCCTGCTGGCCGTGGCGTTTGGGGGCCGGCCGGTCAGCAGGTACCACGCGCATGCGGCCAGTGAGTAGACGTCCCGGGCCGGTTCCAAGCCGCCGGGTCCGGCGCCCACAACGATTTCCGGGGCACAGAATCCCTGAGTGCCGTGCTCCCCCGGCATTTCGCCGACGGCTCGGTGTGTGCCAAAGTCTCCCAGCTTTGGCTTGCCTGCGGCCGTGAACAGGATGTTGCGTGGGCTCAGGTCCCCGTGGGTCAGCCCCTGGGCGTGCAGGAACGCCAGGGCCTCGGCGATCGGTGCCATCACGGTGATGGTTTCCCCCACGTTCAGCGGTCCGCGCACCGCCACGACCTGGGCCACGGAACCGGCAGGGCAGTATTCCATCAAGATGCCCGGGCCGATGGAGGTCTCGAGCATGCCGAACGATTCCACAAGGAATTCATGCCCGAGGTGCAGTGCTTCGGTCTCGACGACGCTGCCGGGAGCTTCACCACCGAGGATCTTAATGACCAGCTCCTCATGCGTCGTGCCGTCTTCGACCACCCAAACGCTACTGCCCGAGCCCTCGTCCAAGTGCCGTAGTGTGCGAAATCCATCGATTCGCGGGAACGGTAATGGCTCTTCTTGGGATTCCATGATTCTGTTCTACGCCCAATGGAATTCCCGTGCTTTGGTTATCCACAAGCAACAATGAGTAGCGGATTCGAGGGCTCCCCGGGAAGCGCGTACTGTTGTCGCCATGACCATCAAATTCGAGCGAATTGGCCATGCCCCCGAGCTGGTCGATTACCGCGTTGCATGGGACATGCAGCGCCAGGTACACAAAGACGTGACCGAAGGGGATTCGGGTCCCGTCGTTTTCCTTTTGGAACATGCCGCCGTTTACACGGCCGGTCGCAGAACCGAACCCGAAGACCTGCCGGTCGACGGCACCCCGGTGATCGATGTCGATCGCGGCGGCAAGCTCACCTGGCATGGTCCGGGCCAGCTGGTCGGCTACCCGATCGTTCGCTTGTCGGACATGAAGGGCATTCGCGAGTACGTCTCGATACTCGAAGAAGCCCTCATCAACGTAGCCGTCGACTACGGAATCCCCGCGACCCGCATCAAGGGCCGCAGTGGCGTATGGGTTGCGGGTGTTGACGGCGCGCAGGACAGAAAACTGGCAGCCATCGGCATCCGCGTTGACCACGGGGTGACGATGCATGGATTCGCCCTGAACTGCTCCAACGACCTCGCCCCCTACGCGCAGATCATTGCCTGCGGCATCACCGATGCAGGAACCACGAGCATCAGCCTTGAAACCGGTATCAAAGTCACCCCGGCCGATGTCCTTGACCGTGTTGAGCAAGAGCTTGACGCCTTGCTGAGCCCGATTGTGTCGCTGACAGCTACAACCCCTGAAGGAGCCCGTTCATGAGTGCCGCACCCGAAGGTCGCCGCCTGCTGCGCATCGAGCAGCGAAATTCCGAAACGCCTGTCGAGCGCAAGCCCGAGTGGATCAAGGCCAAGATCAACATCGGCCCCGAATACGTCGGCCTGAAGAAGCTCGTCAAGTCCGAGGGCCTGAACACCGTCTGCGAAGAGGCAGGCTGCCCCAACATCTTTGAATGCTGGGAAGACAAGGAAGCAACATTCCTCATCGGCGGCTCGGAATGTACCCGCCGTTGCGATTTCTGCCAGATCGACACCGGCAAGCCCCAGCCCATTGACCGCGCCGAGCCCTTCAAGGTGGCCATGAGCGTGAAGAAGATGGGCCTGCGCTACGCCACCGTCACCGGCGTCGCCCGCGACGATCTCGCAGACGAGGGAACCTGGCTTTACGCCGAGACCGTGCGCCGCATCCACCAGCTGAACCCAGGCACCGGCGTCGAGCTCCTGATCCCCGACTTCTCGGGCAAGCCCGAGTACCTTGACGAGATTTGCGCCTCGGCCCCGGAAGTCTATGCGCACAACCTCGAAACGGTGCCGCGACTGTTCAAGTCCATCCGCCCCGCCTTCCGCTACGACCGCTCCCTGGACGTCATCTCACAGGGTCGCGCCAACGGCATGATCACCAAGTCCAACCTGATCCTGGGCATGGGCGAAACGCGCGAGGAGATCACTGAGGCCATCAAGGACCTCGTGGATGCCGGCTGCGATCTGCTCACCATCACCCAGTACCTGCGCCCCACCGAGCGTCACCACCCGGTCGAGCGCTGGGTCAAGCCGCAGGAATTCGTGGAGTTGCAGCAGGAGGCCGAGGAAATGGGCATCCTGGGCGTCATGAGCGGGCCATTGGTCCGTTCCTCCTACCGTGCCGGACGCCTCTGGGCCGCCGCCATGCGCAAGAAGGGCAATGCAATCCCGGAGGCCTTGGCGCACATTGCCAGCTCCGGCGACACCCGCCAGGAAGCTTCCTCGCTGGTCGGCTCCTAGCGCGTTCCAAATCACGTAGAATTGAATCACTATGGCCAAAAACACCGAAAACGCCTCGTCCGAGGCTGCAAGTCCTAAGCGCGGACTGTTCTCGCGCAAGCCCAAGGCCGAAAAGGCCAACAAGGAACCGGGCCGGCTGAAACAGCTGGGCCAGGTCTTCCAGATGACCCGCAAAAACGACCCAATGGTCGTCTGGCTGATGATCCTGGCAGCCCTGGGTGTCCTTGTTGTGGGCCTGATCATTGGCCTGCTGATCAACAACTGGATCACCGCGGTACTGATCGCGCTTCCACTGGCCTTGCTGGCGGCAACCATGATCCTTTCCCGCCGTGCCGAAAAAGCTGCCTTCACACAGCTTGAGGGTCGTCCGGGTGCCGCAGGAGCGGCCATGAGCGTGTTGCGTCGCGGCTGGATCCTGAAGGACGAGCCGGTTGCAGTGAACCCGCGCACCAAGGACCTGGTGTTCATGGGCATTGGCCGCGCAGGCGTCGTGCTGGTCACCGAAGGACCGAACACCCGAGTTCGCACCCTGGTTGATGCAGAGCGCAAGCGCATGGGCCGCGTGCTTCCCAACGTTCCGATCCACGTGATCAACGCCGGAAACGAGGAAGGCCAGACCCCGCTTGCCGAAGTCGGCAAAAAGATGAAGAAGCTTCCCAAGTCGATCAGCAAGCTGGAGATCAGCGCCGTAGACAAGCGCTTGAGCACCCTTGGCAGCGCGAAGCTCCCGATTCCGAAGGGCATCGACCCCAACAGGGCTCGTCCCAACCGCAAGCAAATGCGCTGACGCTAAAGGCGCGGGATCCTTTAAAGAACAAGGCGGGTGTTGGAACCATTGGTTCCAACACCCGCCTTTGCTTAATGCCTCGTTCGGTTGCCCGCCACTCCGGGTTGATCCGGTCGGATCAGATCCGCACCAGGATCGTCTTGCCGACCCGGTCGTGGTAGCCGCGCTGGTCGGAGTCGCTGAACAGGACCGGGACGACTAGGCAGATGAGCGCGGTGCGGATGATCCCGGTCAACGGCTTCACCGCGCTGCCGTCCAGGCCCTGGACCTGCATGCCAAAGACGCGGTGCCCGATGGAGTGTCCGGTGATCCCGACAAAGAGCATTTGCGTGGCCGCAAAAATGACCAGGTTTGCCGTGGGGTCCGACTTGAAGAAGAACATGGAGATCAACATCGCGATCCCCCAGTCCACCAACAGTGCCCCGACACGCCGGCCGATGCGGGCCACCGAACCGGGCCCCTTTTCCGGGCGACCCAAACGCTGGCCGGGCCATTCCTGGTTGCTAAGTTGCGGCGGGCCCTCGAGCCACGAGCCAAAATCTTTTCTTTGCACGCCCCCAAGCCTACCGGGGCAGGACCCGTCCATCCGTGGCCGTGCCCGCAATTTCGCACCGGGCGCAGAATGGCGCCCGCACACCCGAGGTAACAGTTGTGATCTACTTAACACCACTTTCCCCGTATTCGCCCCCTGTGTAACGTAATGGAAACAATCGAGACACAGGAGAGTAATCGCTAGGGTCTAGTGTTGATAACACAGGAAGAAAAACGTTGGCATACGTTTTACGGCACGGCACGCAAGCCGTCACAGCAGAAACCCCACACAGGAGTCCCTGACCATGTTCAAGAGTCCAGAAGAAGTCATCGCATACATTGCTGAAGAAGGCGTCAAGTTCGTTGACATCCGCTTCACCGACCTTCCCGGCGTCCAGCAGCACTTCAACGTCCCGGCACGCACCGTCGACGCGGATTTCTTCCTCAACGGCCAGCTCTTCGATGGTTCCTCGATCGCCGGCTTCGCCGGCATCGCCGACTCGGACATGCAGCTCATCCCCGACGTGACTTCGGGATTCGTTGACCCGTTCCGCCTGGAAAAGACCCTCGCGTTCAACTTCTCGATCATCAACCCGCGCACCGGCGATCCTTACCACCGCGACCCGCGCGGTGTGGCCGAGCGCGCCGAGGCGTACCTGTCCTCGACCGGCATCGCCGACACCGCCTTCTTTGCCCCCGAGGCCGAGTTCTTCATCTTTGACAACGTCCAGTACGAGTCGAAGCCGCAGGGTTCGTTCTACAAGGTCGACTCGATCGAGGCACCTTGGAACACCGGCAAGAAGGAAGAGGGCGGCAACCAGGGTTACAAGACCCCCTTCAAGGGCGGTTACTTCCCGGTCTCCCCGACCGACAAGCAGGCCGACCTTCGCGACGCCATCTGCCTGGAACTCGAAGCAGCCGGCCTTGAGGTCGAGCGCAGCCACCACGAGGTCGGCGCAGCCGGCCAGGCCGAGATCAACTACAAGTTCAACACGCTGACCCACTCGGCCGATGACATCTTGAAGTTCAAGTACATCGTCAAGAACGTGGCCGATGCCTGGGGCAAGTCCGCAACCTTCATGCCGAAGCCGATCTTCGGTGACAACGGCTCGGGCATGCACTGCCACCAGTCGCTGTGGGCCAACGGCATCCCGTTGTTCTACGACGAGAAGGGCTACGCCGGCCTCTCGGACACCGCTCGCTGGTACATCGGCGGCCTGCTGAAGCACGCTTCGGCCGTTCTTGCCTTCACCAACCCGACCGTGAACTCCTACCGCCGCTTGGTCAAGGGCTACGAGGCGCCGGTCAACATGGTGTACTCGCAGGGCAACCGCTCCGCAGGTATCCGTATCCCGATCACCGGCTCGAACCCGAAGGCCAAGCGCATCGAGTTCCGCGCACCGGATGCGGCTTCCAACCCGTACCTGGCCTTCGCGGCACAGCTGATGGCAGGCCTCGACGGCATCAAGAACCGCATCGAGCCGGCCGACCCGATCGACAAGGACCTCTACGAGCTCCCCGCCGAAGAGGCCAAGGACATCCAGAAGGCACCGGGTTCCCTCGACGAGGCACTGGTGGCCCTGGAAAACGACTTCGATTTCCTGCTCGAGGGCGACGTGTTCACCGAGGACCTGATCCGCACCTGGATCGAGTACAAGCGCGAAAACGAAATCAAGCCGCTGTCGCTGCGCCCGAACCCGTACGAGTTCGAGCTGTACTACGGCTGCTAAGTAGGGCGCCGGGACTCCTCGGCCCCGACTAAAAAAGTCCGTGTGGACACCGTTGCTTCATTGTGAAGCTCCGGCCCCGCACGGACTTTTTTGTTTTCTGTGATGGGTAATGAATCGGCTAGGACTTCTTCCCGTAGCGCTGGTGCACGGCCTGGCGGCTCACGCCCAGAACAAGCGCGATGGCCTCCCAGGAGAAGCCCTCGGCACGCGCGCGGCGCACCAGCACGGATTCCTGCCGCCTGGCGTCCCGTTGAAGTTCGACCACCGCGCGCAGGGCGCCAATCGTCCCGCCCTCGCCCTGCTCAAGATTTGTCTTGGTCATCGAACACCCGCCTTCCAATGTCAACCTATCTTGACGACTTCGACTCGTCAAGGTTTATTGACAGAGGACTTGGGCAGGCGACGGTCCCCGGTCAACCCGCCAGCGAGGTGAGCAGGAAGGCGCAGTCTTCGGTGGCAACGACGTTGTGAATGGCATCGGGAAGCACGAACAGGCCGCCGTGGGCAATGGCCCGGGACTCGCCTTCCCAGTTGACCACGATGGACCCGCGCAACACCTGCAGGGTCGCCGCCTCGGGCTTTTCATGGTCATTCAACGTGGAGCCTGCCAGCAGCGTGATCAGCGTGTGGCGCAGGCGTCCGTCGTTGAGCACGGCAACGGCGCTGCGGCCGTTGTTGGCGGCGGAGGCCTTCTCCCATTCCCTGGCGACCAGTTGGTCAAGTTCCGCGCTGGTGACGTGCATTGCTATCGCCTGCCCTTTCAAAGACAACTACCTGGCCCCGACTGGTTCCATCAGACTAGGCGCTTCTGTCCTCAAAACCATAGAAGTGGCGCTCAAATACCTGCCGCGACCGCCGCGTGGACTTGAGGTAGTCGTCCTCCATCACCGAGGCCTCCCCCGGTGCGTACCCACACCAGCGGGCTACCGCCTCCATGTCGCGCCAGGAATTCGGCAGCACGTCACTGACCCGGCCGGTGCAAATCAGTCCCGCGCTGCGGATCCTGGTCGCCAGGGACCAGGCATGGTCCAGCACGGCCACGTCCTCGGCCGGGATGAGCCCTGCCTCGGCAATGGCCGCCAGCGCTGGACGCGTGGAGGTGGTGCGCAAGGCAGGGTGGTCCTTGGCATGTTGCAGCTGCATGAGCTGGACCAGCCACTCGACATCGCTAAGCGAACCGCGGCCAAGCTTCAGGTGCCGTTCCGGTTCGGCGCCACGGGGCAGGCGCTCGGCCTCCACGCGTGCCTTGATCCGGCGAATCTCCCGGACCTGGTCCTCGCCCATGACCTGTTCGTAGCGCAGCGGCTCGATCATGGACATGAAGTCCGCGGCCAATTCCTCGGACCCCGCCATGGGCGTGGCACGCAGCAGCGCCTGTTGTTCCCAGATCTGGGACCAGCGCCGGTAATACTCCTCGTAGGCGGCCAGGGAGCGCACCAGCGGGCCGCTCTTGCCCTCCGGGCGCAGCGCCGCATCGATTTCCAGTCGCGGCTCGGCCTTGATCGCCGGCACCATGGGCCTGCCCAGCAGCAACCCCAGGGCCGTGGCGATGCGCAGCGCCTGTTCCTGGGCGCCCTGCTCGTCGGCCTCGTCGAAGGCGCGTTGCACGAACATCACGTCGGCGTCCGAGCAGTAGCCGATCTCGTGCCCGCCCTGCCTGCCCATGGCCACGACGAGGAACTCGCCCAGCTGCGGGGCCGCGGCGTATTCGGTGCGTTGGGCCACCTCCAGGGCCCCGCGCACGGCTGCCCGGTCGTTGTCGGCCAGCGCCCGTCCCACTGCGTCCTGGTCGATGACCGCTGCGCCGTCGGCCAGGGCGATGCGCAGGATCTCCCGGCGCCTGATCACCCGGATCAACCGGATGGCCTGGTCGGGACCGAGGTTCCGCTGGAGCTTCGAGGAAATCTCGCCCCACAGGGCCTCGTAGCCCAGGGGCTGCAGCGACTTGGTTGATCCCAGCCATGCCGCCGATTCCGGGGAGACCTCCAACAGGTCGGTGATGAAGCGGGAGTTGGACAGGATCCTGCACAAACGCTCGGCGGCCGCGGTGGAATCCCGCAGCATGCCCAGGTACCAATGCGACTCCCCCAGGGACTCGCTCAGCCGCCTGAAGCCCAGCAGCCCGGCATCCGGGTCCACGCCCTCGGCTATCCACCCCAGCAGCACCGGCAGCAGCTGCCGCTGCAGCGCCGCGCGCCTGCGCATGCCCCCGGTCAGTGCCTCGATGTGGCGCATGGCGGCCTTCGGGTCCACGTAGCCCAGGGCCCGCAGGCGGGATTGCGCCGCCTCCGGGGACAGCCTGACCTCGTCGGCCGAGAGGTTCGAGGCGCTGTTGAGCAGCGGCCGGTAGAAGATGCGTTCGTGGAGCAGGCGGACCAGGCGCTTGGTTTCGCCCCAGCGCTCCAGCAGTCCGGCGGCGGTGGACAGCTCGACACCCAGGGTGGAGCGCACCGCCCGGGCCAGGACGCGCTGGCCCGATTCCTTGTGCGGCATCAGGTGCGTGCGGCGCAGGTTCACCAGCTGGATGCGGTGCTCAAGCACGCGCAGGAACCGGTAGGAGCGGTCGAACTTCTCGGCATCGGTTCGCCCAATGTAGCCGGCCAGGCTCAGCGCCGCGATGGCCCGGGTGGTGGAGCGCAGGCGCACCGTCTCATCCACCCGTCCGTGGACCAGCTGGAGCAGCTGGACGGTGAATTCGACGTCCCGAAGCCCGCCGGGACCCAGCTTGAGCTGGTGCGCCAATTCGGCGGGCTTGATGTTGGCGGTGACCCTCCGGCGCATGCGCTGCACCGACTCCACAAACCCCTCGCGTTCCGAGGAGGACCAGACCAGCGGCGCCACCATGGCCTCGTAGGCAGCGCCCAGCTGCGGGTCGCCGGCGATGGCCCGCGCCTTCAGAAGCGCCTGGAACTCCCAGGACGCTGCCCAGCGCGCGTAGTAGGCAGCATGGGATTCCAGGGTCCGGCTGAGCGCCCCGTCCTTGCCCTCGGGGCGCAGGTTCGCGTCCACCTCCCAGAGGCCGGGTTCGATTCCGGCGTTGTCAATGGCGCGGGAAATGCCCACGGCCAGTTCCCTGGCCAGGGAACCGGCCAGATCCTCGTCGAGTCGATCGCTGGAGTGCACGTAAATGACGTCGACGTCCGAGACGTAGTTCAGTTCGCGGGCGCCGCATTTGCCCATGCCGATCACCGCCAGGCGCAGGTCGGCGATGTCCTCGGCCTTGAAGCGCTGCCCTGCCTCGGCCCGGCTGATGGCCAGGGCACCCTCGATGGCCGCGGCGGCCAGGTCCGCCAGTTCCCGGCCGACCTCCGGCATGGCTTCCAGCGCATCGGCGGCCCCCAGGTCGCGGTGGGCCAACGACAGCAGGGCTCGCCGGTACGCCACGCGCAGCATGCGGTGGCCGTCCTCGCCGGAGACCGCTGCCACCGGGGGTATCCCTGATGCGGGATCGGCTCCCACGGCGCACAGCAGCTCGGCACGCAGTTCCTGGGCGCTGCGCCCTTCCATGCGTGCCGGCGCTGGCACCTCAAGGACCTCCAGGGACGCGGGCTCGCGAATCAGGAAGTTCGCCAGGGCGTCCGAGGCACCAAGCAAGCGCAGGAACCCCGGCGCGGTGCGCGGGCTCCGGGCCAGTTCCAGTGCCGCGGGGGCATGCGGGATGAGTCGGATCAGCGACAACAGCGCCTGGTCCGGGTCCGCGGCGTGGGCCAGGTGGCCCACGAGCGCCCGATGGTCAAGGTCCTGGATTTCCTTGTCGGCCAGGAAGCGCTTGGCGCGCTCCAAGTCATCGAACCCCGCGGAAATCAACTGCCTCGTGGAGATATGCAAGGGAACCCCTTAGAGGATCCCCAGGTAGCGCCGGAGTTCAAACGGGCTCACGTTCTGGCGGTAGGCTTCCCACTCGTCGCGCTTGTTGCGCAGGAACGAGGTGTACACCTGCTCGCCGAGGATCTCTGCCACCAGCTCGGATTCCTCCATGGCGCGGATGGCGTCGTGCAGGGACCCGGGCAGCGGGTCGTGCCCGCTGGCGCGGCGTTCGGCGCTGCTCAGGCCCCACACGTCCTCTTCGGCGTGCGGCTCGAGTTCGTAGCCTTCCTGGATGCCCTTCAGTCCGGCGCCCAGCAGGCAGGCGTAGGCCAGGTACGGGTTGGTGGCCGAGTCGATGCCGCGGTACTCCACGCGCGCCGACTGGCCCTTGCCCGGCTTGTACAGCGGCACGCGGACCAGGGCGGAACGGTTGTTGTGGCCCCAGGAGCGGTGGCTCGGGGCCTCCCCGCCGCCCCAGAGGCGCTTGTAGGAGTTCACGAACTGGTTGGTCACCGCGGTGAATTCCGGGGCGTGGCGCAGGATCCCGGCAATGAACTGGCGGGCGGTGTCGGAGAGCTGGAATTCCCGGCCCGCCTCGAAGAAGGCGTTGGTGTCGCCCTCGAAGAGGGAGAAGTGGGTGTGCATGCCGCTGCCGGGTTCGTCGGAGAACGGCTTGGGCATGAAGGTGGCGTAGATCCCCTGCTGGAGCGCGACTTCCTTGATCACGGTGCGGAACGTCATGACGTTGTCGGCCGTCTGCAGGGCATCGGCGTAGCGCAGGTCGATTTCGTTCTGGCCCGGACCGTTCTCGTGGTGGCTGAATTCCACGGAAATGCCCACGGCCTCGAGCATGGTCACGGCGGTGCGGCGGAAGTCCTGGGCGACGCCACCGGTGACGTGGTCGAAGTAGCCGCCCCGGTCAACCGGGACCGGGTAGCCGTCGACACCCAGCTCGGACGAGCGTAACAAATAGAATTCGATCTCGGGGTGCGTGTAGCACGTGAAGCCCATGTCGGAGGCGACAGCCAGCTGGCGCTTGAGCACGTGGCGCGAGTCGGCGGCGGCCGGCAGCCCGTCCGGGGTCAGGATGTCGCAGAACATCCGCGAGGTGGGTTCGGTTTCACCACGCCACGGCAGGATCTGGAAGGTGGAGGGGTCCGGCTGCAGCAGCATGTCGGACTCGTAGATGCGCGAAAGTCCCTCAATCGAGGACCCATCAAAGCCCAGGCCTTCCTCGAAGGCCCCCTCGACCTCGGCCGGGGCCAAGGCCACCGACTTCATGGAACCCACCACATCGGTAAACCACAGGCGCACAAAACGTACGTCCCTCTCCTCAATGGTTCTAAGGACGAATTCCTGCTGGCGATCCACGGCGGGTTCCTTCCACAAGCGATTTTGGCGGCGATTCCCGCCCCACTGACTCACTTTATACGTTTTTGCGGCCAGGACACGGAAGGACAGGTTTGCCGATTGTGCATTAGTCTCTTGCCCATGAGTGCTCATCCTTCCACACCAGCAAATCCCCCGGCCGCGGGCACCGCTTCCGGCCCGCGGATCCGTCTCCACCACCTGCAAGCGGCCAAGGACGAGGGCAGGAAATTCGCGATGCTCACGGCCTACGACACGATGATGGCAAACATCTTCGATTCCGCCGGCATCGAGGTCCTGCTGGTGGGTGATTCGGCGGCAAACACCGTGATGGGATACTCCTCCACGTTGCCGATCACCCTGGACGAGATGATCGTCTTCTCCAAGGCGGTGGTCTCGGGCGCCAAGCACGCCCTGGTGGTGTGCGACCTGCCGTTCGGATCCTACGAGGTGTCCCCCGAGCAGGCGGTCGCCTCCTCCGTCCGCCTGATGAAGGAGGGCGGGGTGCACGCGGTGAAGCTGGAAGGCGGCCAGTTCTTCGTCCCGCACGTGCGCGCCCTGGTGGCCGCGGGAGTGCCGGTCATGGCCCACATCGGCTTCACCCCGCAGTCCGAACACGCCCTGGGCGGCTACCGGGTGCAGGGCCGCGGCGACGCCGCGGCCGCACTGGTTGCCGATGCGCAGGCGCTGGAGGCGGCGGGGGCCTTTGCAGTGCTCATGGAAATGATCCCCACCGGCACCGCCCGCCGTGTCGATGAAGCGCTGCGCGTGCCCACCGTGGGGATCGGCGCCGGCGCCGTCACCACCGGCCAGGTCCTGGTCTGGCAGGACATGCTGGGCCTGGGCAGCGGCAAGAGCGCGCGTTTCGTCAAGAAGTACGCCGACCTGCGCTCCGTGGTGGCAGGGGCCGCGACCGCCTACCGCGAGGATGTGCTCGCCGGAAACTTCCCGGCGGCGGAACACGAATTCGGGGACCAGTAGTCCCTAGTCCTCCTCGTCTTCTTCGTCTTCCTCGTCCCACTGCTCGTTGCGTTCGCGCACCTTGCTCATGGCCAGCTCGGCCTCGGCACGCGAGGCATACGGGCCCAGAAGCTGCGACCAATCCGCCTGCGGCCCGGTTTCGACCTGGCCGGTGGTGACGTTGAACCAGAATTCGCCCTCGCCGGGCAATGCTCCACTCATCGGGACTGGCCCCACCTTTCGTTTACGGTACTTTGACTCGACATGGCACCACCCTACCGCCGAAGGGCCGCCGGTGACCGGTCACCTGCCGGGCGCCATGGCACTTGGCACCGTCGACCCCGCTAGAATGGGAACCATGCCTTTAGCTTCAACCGCACCCATCGGATCCCTCGTTCCCGGTGCCCCCACTCCGCAGCGAACCGTCCCGAATTCGATCCCCCGTCCCGAGTATGTCGGGCGCCCCGCACCGCGCAAGTCGGATGCCCCGGAAGTCCGCTCCGCGGACATCATCGCCCGGATGCGCGTGGCCTCCAGGATCGCCGCACAGGCGCTGGCCGAGGTTGGCAAGGCAGTTGTCCCGGGAGTGACCACCGACGAACTGGACAGGATCGGTCACGAGTTCCTGCTGGACCACAAGGCCTACCCCTCCACACTGGGCTACCGGGGCTTCACGAAGTCGCTGTGTGCCTCGATCAACGAGGTCATCTGCCACGGCATTCCGGACAGCACGGTGGTGCATGAAGGCGACATCGTGAACATCGACATCACCGCGTTCATCGGCGGAGTCCACGGCGACACCAACGCCACCTTCTTCGCCGGGAACGTCGATGAGGAATCACGCCTGCTGGTCGAGCGCACCGAGGAATGCCTGCGCCGGGCCATCAAATCCGTGATGCCGGGGCGCGAAATCAACGTCATCGGCCGCACCATCTCGGCCTACGCAAAACGCTTCGGCTATGGCGTGGTGCGGGACTTCACCGGGCACGGCGTGGCAGAATCCTTCCATACCGGATTGATCATCCCGCATTACGATGCGGCACCGGCCTACAGCCAACTGATCGAGCCGGGCATGACGTTCACCATCGAACCCATGCTCACCCTGGGCACCATCGAGTGGGACATGTGGGACGACGGCTGGACTGCGACCACCAAGGACCGCAAGCGCACGGCACAATTTGAACACACACTGCTCGTCAACGAGGACGGCGCCGAAATCCTGACCCTGGCCTAACACCGGGGACCCCGTTTTAGCCCTCCTTAGAGAAAGAGCCCGACCCGCATGTCTGAACGCGCACTGAACCCATCGCCCACGGCCATCGGCATCGACATCGGCGGGACCGGCATCAAGGGCGGCATCGTCGACCTCTCTGCCGGAAAGCTGATCGGCGAACGCGTCCGCATCGACACCCCCAAGCCGGCGACGCCGGCCGCCGTGGCGGAGGTCGTGGCACAGATCGTCAGCGAGCTTGCTGCGCGCGCCGAGGCCCCGGAAGCCCAGGGGCCGGTGGGCGTCGCTTTCCCGGCGATCATCCACCGCGGCGTGGCCCGTTCGGCCGCCAACGTGGACAAGTCCTGGATCGGCACCGACGTTGACGCGTTGTTCACCGAGCGCTTGGGCCGCACCGTCCACGTCATGAACGACGCCGACGCGGCAGGCCTGGCCGAGGCCCGCTTCGGTGCCGGCGAGGGCATTGAGGGCACCGTGCTGGTGATCACCCTGGGCACGGGCATCGGCTCCGCGCTGATCCACGACGGAGTGCTCGTTCCCAACGTGGAGCTGGGCCACCTGGAAATCGATTCGGCAGTGGCCGAGACCCGTGCCTCGGCCTCGGCACGTGAGCGCGACGAGCTGTCGTGGAAGGAATATGCCAAGCGCCTTCAGCGCTTCTTCTCCCACGTCGAGTTCCTCTTCTCCCCCACGCTGTTCATCATCGGCGGCGGGATCTCCAAGCGCGCCGAGGACTACTTGCCCAGGCTTTCCCTGGACACGCCGATCACGGTGGCCACCTCGAAGAACAACGCGGGCATTGTGGGCGCCGCGCTGCAGTGGGGCCTTTCCCAGCCGTAGCACCACCCAAAGTCAATGGCGGGTCGGCTGCCTTCTCCAACGGAATTCCGTTTCGGAAGGCAGTCGACCCGCCATTGTTCGTTCAGTTCAGCTTCACCGCGGTGGCGGGAGGCAAACGGCCCTACCGTGCGCCCAGGGGACGCTGGGGTCCCACCGGGCGGCTTTCGCGTTCGGTCCGCAGCTTTTCAATGGCCGTCTCGAAGTCCTCAAGGGACGTGAAGTCCTGGTAGACGCTGGCGAAGCGCAGGTAGGCCACCTCGTCGAGCCGCTGCAGGGGCGTGAGGATCGCCAGCCCGACCTCGCGGGCGTTGATTTCCGCCGCTCCGCTGGAACGAACCGCCTCTTCGACCTCCTGGGCCAGCAGGGCCAGGTCGTCGTCGGTGACGGGGCGGCCCTGGCAGGCCTTGCGCACGCCGTTGATGACCTTTGCCCGGCTGAACGGCTCGGCCACTCCGGAACGCTTGAGCACATTCAGGCTGGTAGTCTCCGCCGTGCTGAA
This sequence comes from Paeniglutamicibacter sp., assembly GCF_046714615.1. Lineage (NCBI taxonomy): Bacteria > Bacillati > Actinomycetota > Actinomycetes > Micrococcales > Micrococcaceae > Paeniglutamicibacter > Paeniglutamicibacter sp. Next base: position 8,208 of record NZ_JBKKAP010000168.1, on the reverse strand, counting down.
CCGGCGCCCGCACTCGGCGCATTGCCGGCGCCGGCGGATCGCGGTGCCGTCGTCGGTCAGTCGGCTATCGACGACACGCGAATCGGTGTGCCTGCAATAGGGACAGTACATGGCACCCCTTCCTCGAGTCTTTTTTGCAAAGCACATGCGTGCTCGGGATTAGTTTAGGGCCACATATAGCGTAATCACAACAATGTCATTACCACATGTTGTGGCCTTGAGCACATACTGGCCTTGGCGCCGCCGATGCGGCAAGCACTAGGGAAAGCGGATGGCCACCGCATCGCCGTGGGCGGGCAGGTCCTCGGCGTTGGCCAGGGCCACCACGTGGGGTGCCACCGCCGAAAGCGCGGCACGGTCGTAGTCGATGACCTGGATGGCCTTGAGGAAGGTGTTGACGTTCAGGCCCGAGGCGAAGGCGGCGGTTCCGCTGGTCGGAAGGACGTGGTTGGAACCCGCGCAGTAGTCCCCCAGGCTCACCGGGGAGTTCGCCCCGACAAACACGGCGCCCGCGGCAGTGATCAGCGCCGCGTCGGCGGCGGCAGTGGCGGTGTGGATTTCCAGGTGCTCGGCGGCATAGACGTTGCAGACGGCGATGCCCGCGGCCATGTCGTCGACCAGGATGGTGGCGGACTGCTTCCCGCCCAGTGCGATGCGCACCCGTTCGGAGTGCTTGGTGGTGGCGCACTGGTTTTCCAGCGCATTGCGCACAGCCTGGGCAAGCTCGGGCGAATCGGTGATAAGCACCGCGGCGGCGTTCGGGTCGTGCTCGGCCTGGGAGATCATGTCGGCTGCGATGAAGTCGGGGTTCGCCGTGGCATCGGCCAGGATCGCGATTTCGGTGGGGCCGGCCTCCGCATCGATGCCGACCACGCCCTTGACCAGGCGCTTGGCGGTGGCAACAAAGAGGTTTCCGGGGCCGGTGACCACATCGACCGGCTCGATGGCCAACTGCGGGTCAACACCCTCGGGCACCGCAACGCCGTAGGCGAGTGCGGCGATGGCCTGGGCCCCGCCCATGGCGTGGACCTCGTCGACGCCCAGCAGCCTGGCCGCGGCCAGGATCGTGGGGTGGGGCAGCCCGCCGAATTCCTTTTGCGGGGGCGAGGCGATGGCCAGGGATCCGACGCCTGCAGCCAGCGCAGGGACGGCGTTCATGATCACCGAGCTCGGGTAGACCGCCAGGCCGCCCGGGACATAAAGGCCCACCCGGCGCACCGGTACCCAGCGCTGGGTGACGGTTGCACCCGTCCCGTATTCCACGCGGGTGTCTTCCGGCACCTGGGCCGCGGCAAAGGTGCGTGCCCGGGCAATGGATTCCTCCAGGCCGGCACGGACCTCCGGGTCTAGCTCGGCCAGGGCGCGTTCCATGGCCTCGGCGGGGACGCGGGTGTAGTCCTGTTGCACGCCGTCAAACTTCTCTGCCAGCTCGGACAGTGCGGCGAAGCCCTCGGTGCGCACGCGGCCGATGATCGATTCGACGGCTTCGGCGGCGGTGGCGAAGTTCAACTCGGGGCGCGGCAGCACCGCCTTGAGGCTCGCATGGTCAAGGGCGGCACCTCGCAAGTCGAGGTCCTGGAGCGCGGAAAAGGTCTGGGGGCTGGCGTTGCTGGTCACCGGACCAGTTTATAGTGTCGGCGGACCCTCACCACGAAAAGCGCCGGGTCCCGCCTTAACAATCGATACGGCGCTCCAAGCGTTGGGGTGCGCTTCCCACGGTGCATGCCGGTGCCATAGTCTGCACGTAGCACGCACGGAAACAACAGAAGGGGAACCCCATGCCACTGCCACACGGCAGCATCGGGCCAACGCCAACCGGACTGCGCATCGTGATCGAACGCGAGGTCGGGGTCGGCCTGGAGGAAATCTGGAACGCATTCACCACCCCCGAGGGCCTGGAGCCCTGGGTGGGAGTCCTGCGCGGAAACCGCGAGGCCGGTGACCTGCGATTCTCCATGGTCGAGGAGGGCAAGGAAGCGGAGCCCGCGAGCCTGGAAATTCACCGTTGCAGGGAACCGCATGAACTGGCCTTCACCACCAACAGCGAGTACGGCGCGTGGCACCTCGGACTCGAGCTGTCCAGGCAGGACGGGGTGAGCACGATTCGCTTCATCCAGGACCTTGGCCTGACCGACGATCCGAGCACCATCGGACCGGGCTGGGAGTACTACGTCCAACGGGCGATTGTCTCCCTGGAGGGCGGCGATGTCGACACGGTCAATTGGGACGACTACTACCCGGCCCTGGCCCCGGCATACACGATGGCCCCCGAATAGACTTCGGCATTCCGCGGGCCCGGTCCGCCCGGGACCTCCACAAGGCCAACAGCCACCAGAAAGGGGGCAATCCCATGACACAGGCCCACGGCGGTGTAGAGCCGTCGCTCCCTGGTCGGCGAATCGTCATCGAACTCGATGCGCCGTACGGCGTCCGTGACATCTGGGATGCCTTCACCACGGTCGAGGGCCTCCGATCCTGGGCGGGAATCCTGCGCGAGAACGCAGAAAGCGGCAACCAGCGGTTCGCATTCCTTGAGGAAGGGCTGGAATCGGCGGCCGGGAGCGTGCTGGTCCACCAGTGCAGGCCCCCATACAAGTTCCGCTTGACGGTCGACACCGATCAAGGGCCATGGGATCTTGGCCTGGATCTTTCGTCTCGAGCGGGCACGAAGAAAATCACGTTCACCCATGAACTCGGCGCGGCCGATGACCCAGGCACCATCGGGCCGGGCTGGGAGTACTACCTGCAGCGGATGCTCGTGCACCTAAAGGGCGGCAATGTCGATTCAGTTCTGTGGAACGACTACTACCCGGCCCTGGTCCCGGCCTACACGAAGGCACCCGAATAGATTCACCCAAAAGTGCGGGGTGTTCAATCGGGCGCCGTGGCACCGGGCCCTAGTTCGTTTTAGCCGTCGAGGCAGGTCGGGCCCAGCAGGACCTTGAGGTCGCCGAAGAGCGCCGAGTTCGGGTTGACCCGGTACTCCATGCCCAGGCGCATCAACGAGACCCCGCGGGTGCTGTGCAGCTTCACGCGCACCTCGGTTGTCCCCTGGTGCACGCGCAGCACGTCCCCGAGCGCGGAGATGACCTCCTCGGTGGCCTTGTGGTTGGCCATGGAGATGACCACCGGGCCGCCCTCGCCGTCTTCGCTGATTTCCGGGACGGTGAGTTCCTGGGCGTTGAGCGTGATGGATCCGTCGTCGCGGCGCTGCACGCGTCCCTTGACCACCACGATGAGGTCCTCGGCCAGCACGTTGGCAATGGGTGCGTAGGCGTTGCCGAAGAACATGGTTTCCATGGACCCGGAGAGGTCCTCGATCTCGCAGCGCGCGTACGGGTTGCCGCTCTTCTTGGCGATGCGGCGCTGGAGCGAGGTGATCATCCCGCAGATGGTCACGGTGTGCCCGTCCTGCGGGCCGTCCTCGGAGAGCACCTGGGTGACGGAGAGGTCGGCATTCTGCTCCAGCAGGCCGCCCAGTCCCTTGAGCGGGTGGTCCGAGACGTAGAGCCCGAGCATGTCCCGCTCGAAGGCCAGCTTGTCCTTCTTCTCCCAGTCGGGCATGTCCGGGACCGACACCGTCATGCCTGCAGCGGCGGTGGGGTCGTCAAAGGCGCTGAAGAGGTCGAACTGGTTGGCGGCCTCGTTGCGCTTGACGGAGATGACCGAGTCCACCGCCTCCTCGTGGATGGCGACCAGGGCCCTGCGGGCGTGGCCCATCGAATCGAAGGCGCCGGCCTTGATCAGGGATTCGATGGTGCGCTTGTTGCAGACCACCGCCGGGACCTTTTGCAGGAAGTCGGCGAAGTTCTCGAAATTGCCCTTTTCGGCCCGGGCCTCGACCAGGGCGTTGACCACGTTGGCGCCCACGTTGCGGATCGCCCCCATGCCGAAGCGGATGTCTGTGCCCACCGGGGTGAAGTTCAGCGCGGACTCGTTCACATCCGGCGCCAGCACGGTGATGCCCATGTGCCGGCATTCGTTCAGGTACATGGCCGTCTTGTCCTTGTCGTCCGCCACCGAGGTCAGCAGCGCGGCCATGTATTCGGACGGGTAGTGGGCCTTGAGGTAGGCGGTCCAGTAGGAGATCACGCCGTAGGCGGCCGAGTGCGCCTTGTTGAAGGCGTAGTCGGAGAAGGGCAGAAGGATGTCCCAGAGGGCCTTGACGGCCTCCATGGTGTACCCGTTGTCGATCATGCCCTGGGAGAAGCCGGCAAACTGCTTGTCCAGTTCCGATTTCTTCTTCTTGCCCATCGCGCGGCGCAGGATGTCTGCCTGGCCCAGCGAGAAGCCGGCCAGCTTCTGCGCGATGGACATGACCTGCTCCTGGTACACGATCAGGCCGTAGGTCCCGCCCAGGATCTCCCGCAATGGTTCCAGGAGCGTGGGGTGGATCGGGGTTTCTTCCTGGAGCTTGTTCTTGCGCAACGCGTAGTTGTTGTGCGAGTTGGCACCCATGGGGCCGGGCCGGTAGAGCGCGAGCACCGCGGAGATGTCTTCGAAGTTGTCCGGGCGCATGAGCTTGAGCAGCGAGCGCATGGGCCCGCCGTCGAGCTGGAACACGCCCAGGGTGTCGCCGCGGGCCATCAGCTCGTAGGCGCCTGCGTCGTCCAGCTCCAGGCGTTCCAAATCCAGGTCAACGTCCTGGTTCGCCTTCATGTTTTCCAGCGCATCGGAAATGATGGTGAGGTTTCTTAGACCCAGGAAGTCCATCTTGATCAGCCCCAGGCCTTCACAGGTCGGGTAGTCGAACTGGGTGATGACCTGGCCGTCCTGGATGCGGCGCATGATCGGGATGACATCGATGATGGGGTCCGAGCTCATGATGACGCCGGCGGCGTGCACGCCCCACTGGCGCTTGAGCCCCTCGATCCCCTTGGCCGTCTCGAAGACGCGCGCGGCCTCCGGGTCGGTGGCCACCAGCTGGCGGAAGTCCCCTGCCTCGGAGTAGCGCTTGGACTTCGGGTTTTCGATGTCGTTGAGCGGGATGTCCTTGGCCATGACGGCCGGGGGCAGCGCCTTGGTCAGCGATTCGCCCATGGAGAAGGGGTAGCCCAGCACGCGCGAGGAGTCCTTCAGCGCCTGCTTGGTCTTGATCGACCCGTAGGTCACGATCATCGACACGCGTTCGTCGCCGTACTTCTCGGTGACGTATTTGATCACTTCGGAGCGGCGCCTATCATCGAAGTCGACGTCGAAGTCGGGCATGGAGACACGTTCGGGGTTCAGGAAGCGCTCGAAGATCAGCCCGTGGTGCAGCGGGTCCAGGTCGGTGATGCGCATGGCGTAGGCCACCATGGAACCGGCTCCCGAGCCACGGCCGGGCCCGACGCGGATGCCGTTGTTCTTGGACCAGTTGATGAAGTCGGCAACGACCAGGAAGTAGCCGGGGAAGCCCATCTTGATGATGACGTCGAGCTCGTAGTCTGCCTGGCGGCGGACGTCGTCCGGGATGCCGCCCGGGTAGCGGTAGTGCAGGCCGGTGTCGACTTCCTTGATCAGCCAGCTGGTCTCGTCCTCGCCCGGGGGGCAGGGGAAGCGCGGCATGTAGTTCGCGCCGGTGTCGAAGGAGACCTCGGCGCGCTCGGCGATCAGCAGCGTGTTGTCGCAGGCATCGGGCATTTCCCTGAACAGGTGCCGCATTTCGGCCGGGGACTTGAGGTAGTAGCCGGAACCGGAGAAAGCGAAGCGCGAACCGCCCTGGTCGTAGGTCGGCTCATCGAGTGTGGAACCGGAGTTGATTGCCAGCAGGGCCTCGTGGGCCGGGGCGTCGTGTTCGTGCGTGTAGTGCAGGTCGTTGGTGGCAAGCCGTGGGATGTCCAGTTCCTTGGCCAGGCGCAGCAGGTCCTGGGTGACCCGGCGCTCGATGTCCAGGCCATGGTCCATGAACTCGCAGAAGTAGTTTTCCTTGCCGAACAGGTCCTGGAACTCGGCGGCCGCGGCCTTGGCCTCGGCGTACTGGCCGAGGCGGAGCTTGGTCTGCACCTCGCCCGAGGGGCAGCCGGTGGTGGCGATGATCCCCTCGTGATAGGTGTTCAGCAGGTCGCGGTCCAGACGCGGGTACTTGCCGAACACCGAATCGAGGGAGGCTATGGAGGAGGCCTTGAACAGGTTCTTCATGCCGGTGTTGTTGTAGCTGAGCAACGTCATGTGCGTGTACAGGCCACCGCCGGAGACGTCGTCGCGCTTCTGGCTTTCCTCGGTGCGCCACTTCACACGGGTCTTGTCGTCGCGGGCGGTGCCCGGGGTGACGTAGGCCTCGATGCCGATGATGGGCTTGACCCCGGCCGCGGTCGCCTTGGACCAGAAGTCATAGGCACCGAAAAGGTAGCCGTGGTCGGTGGTGGCCAGTGCAGTCATGCCCAGCCGGTTGGTCTCCTCAAAGAGTTCCGTCAGGCGCGCGGCACCGTCAAGCATTGAGTATTCGGTGTGCGTGTGAAGGTGTACGAATCCATCGCGATTAGAGCTAGCCACCGATCCAGTCTAGGCCTTCGAGCAAGACCCGGACCACCAGGGCGCACCGATGTGTGAAGCGGCACCCGGGCCATGTGCCGGGTGCCGCCGCGGTCACACTAGAAGTTGCCGTCGCGCAGCATTTCCAGGGCGTTGTTCAGATCCAGCGGGTAGTCGCTGGTGTACTCGACCCATTCCCCGTTCACCGGGTGGAAGAACCCCAGCCTTTGGGCGTGGAGCCACTGGCGGGTCAGCCCGAGGGCCGCCGCCAGCTTCGGGTCGGCCCCATAGGTCTGGTCCCCCGCGCACGGGTGCCGCAGGGCACTGAAATGCACGCGGATCTGGTGGGTGCGACCGGTTTCCAGGGTGACTTCCACCAGCGAGGCCCGGCCAAAGGCCTCGAGCACCTTGTAATGGGTCACCGAGTCACGGCCGTCCTCGACGACGGCGAATTTCCAGTCATGCCCCGGATGGCGGCCCAACGGTGCGTTGATGGTGCCTTCCAGGGGGTCGGGCAGCCCCTGCACGACCGCATGGTAGATCTTCTTCGGGGTCCGTTCCTTGAACGCGCGCTTGAGCACCGTGTAGGCGCGTTCGGTCTTGGCGACCACCATCAGGCCGCTGGTGCCCACGTCAAGCCGATGGACGATGCCCTGGCGTTCGGCGGCGCCGGAGGTGGAAATGCGGTAGCCCGCGGCGGCCAGCGCTCCGACCACGGTGGGGCCGACCCAGCCCGGGGAAGGGTGGGCAGCGACGCCCACGGGCTTCTCGATGACGACGTAGTCATCGTCGTCGGCAATGATCTTGAGGTCTTCCACGAGTTCTACCCTGATTTCTAGTGGGTCTGGACGAAGCGGGATGAAGACTTCGATGGTGTCGCCCGCAGCGGTTTTCCGGGACTTCCCCAGTGCCTTGCCGGCGAGCGTCACGTTCCCCTCGGCACACAGCAGCGCCGCCTGCGCGCGGGAGATTTCCAGGCGCTGGACCAGGAAGGCATCGAGGCGCAGGGCCGACTCGTCGGGTGCGACGACCAAGGATTCGGAGCGTTCCTGGTTCACTGCTGCTCCTGCTGCTCGGCCCCGGCGTCGTGCCCGGGCTCCTTCTTCGCCACGGACTTGCTGCCATCGAGCTCGCGGCCGGTGAAAAGCAGCAGGCAGATCCCGATCATCGAGCAAACGATGAACATGTCGGCGACATTGAAAATCGCGAAGTTCGGCAAGGCGATGAAATCCACCACGTGGCCCTGTCCGAAGGACGGCGGCCGGAAGAGCCGGTCGGTGAGGTTTCCCGCGACCCCGCCCATCAGCCCGCCCAGGGCGAGCACCCAGGGCCAGACGCGGATCTTGCGCACCAGGAACACCGCCACATAGAGAAGAACTGCCGCCTGGATGATACTGAAGATCCAGGTGTAGCCCTCGCCCATGGAAAACGCGGCGCCGGAGTTCTTGATGTAATACCAGCGCAGCAGCGGAGGCAGGACGTCGATGACCTGTCCCTCGTACATGGAGGATTCAACGATGCGCTTGGTGATCTGGTCCAGGACCAGTGCCAACATCGCCAAGGCGCTCGCGGCGAGCACGAGGTGCCGCTTGGTTCCACTGCCGGCCTTGGGCGTGGCGGCACCTTCAGGCGCCGGTGGTATGGAGCTGTTTTCCATCATGTCCTTTAACGCATTGTTGGGGGTGGGTTTAACCCCCCCCCACAAAAATAATACAAAAAAATTTTTGGGAAATGTTGTAGGAGGTTATGTGTTTT
>NZ_JBKKAP010000167.1:0-47829 GCF_046714615.1 Paeniglutamicibacter sp. | reverse complement strand
GGTCGACGCAGCATCGCCTGCGCCCGTAGTATTTAACACGGCTCGTGGTCCTTGGAATTATGAATGTCTTAGTCAACACCCATAATTCCGTAGGGCTGCGGGCCCTACTTATTTGATGACGCCACGCCTAAAGTCCGAGAGCCACACTATTTGGTACTTCCCCACAATCTATGAATGGGTAGTGACCTTAATTACGCGCGCGATCATGGATATTCTCTGACCTCATCTCGGGGCAGTTCCATATTGGTGTAGCCATTTCCATGATCTGCCCATTTTCGGTTTCGAGATCCAATGTAGATTTCGATTTCATACACTTGACCGAGTTTTCCTGCAGCCGAATCTCTCAGTATTCGGAATCAGATGACAATCCAAGAGTTGATTTTCCGCGCCCTATGCTGTTCTTGTCGGTGCCGTCTCCTAGTATGTCGTTCAAGGAGGAACCGTGGCAGATATTGGACTCGAACTCAGTAGGGTGCAATCGGCGTTCGACCGACCCACCCTTGGATTGCTTAGTAAGAACGAAGCCCCGCTTGTTGTGGCAATCTTCCGCTCCACGTTTTCCCGCGACGTTACCCAAATGACGGCGACGACCTTTCACGCACATGTAGAAACGCTTCTCGGAATCCTAGCTTCCAATGGCCATGACGGATACGAGCCTTCCCAGGCTCGTCAACTTTGTCGAGACTGGGTGAGGCGAAAATGGTTAATCCTAGACGCCCGCGATGACGGAGAAGAGTTTTACGCCCTAACCTCGCATGCTCAGGACGCAATGGCTTTCGTCCAGAACCTAGGTGGTGAGCGTGCTCTTCTCTCAGAGTCCCGCATCCGTACCATCGTGGATGTTGCTCGCCGAAGCGCAATGGATGCCAATCCGGACGCTGACGCGCGGCTTCAGTTGCTAAACAAGGAAATTTCCAGGCTGACAACGGAGCGTGACCGCATTTCGAAGGGTGGTCATATCGAAGCAGCATCTGACGACCGAATGCTAGAGGCGTTCATGAACCTTGCGGATCTGCTCGACGACCTACCCTCAGACTTCAAACGCGTTGAGGAGAGCGTCGCCAAAATGCATCGGCAGATTATCAGCGCTTTCCGTACCGATGGTCGTCCGAAAGGCGACATCGTTGGTGAATATCTCACTCGTTCCCGCAATGTTCTTAATGACTCCACGGAAGGTCGCGCCTACCAAGGCGCTCTCGATCTGCTCGCGCGCGATGAGATGTTGGCTTCACTTCGCCAGGATATCGAAGCCCTCCTCGCGCATCCGTTCGCCCAAGCATTGACACGTAGTGATCGGGACCGAGTCACCGCGCTAGCCGCTCTTTTAATTCGAGGTGTGGAAACTATTCAGGACCAGCAGCGGCACTTATCGGCAACGCTCCGGACCAATCTGGCGCAAAAGGAAGCCCTGCGAAGCAAAGAGCTCGACACATTACTGCACGAGTTAAGACAGCAATTGGCTCAGCGAATCGAACGCTCTGGCGTACGAACGCGCGTAAACGTTTCTCTAACACCGTCAAAGTTCGAAGTTTCTACACTGCGGGAACGCCTCCACGACCCAGCCGAATTGGCTCCCCCGCCTCCGCTCGATGACACCGGACAGGATGGAGTTGCCCTCACTGCCGAAGAAATCCGGCAACAAGGGGGCCCATCATTTTCCCGCTTGCGTTCGATGCTGCTGAATGGACTATCCAATGACGATACCCAAACCGCCGCTGACGTTTTCAACCGGTTGGCGGCTACGGATCGACGCCCCGTAGAAGTGCTCGGCCTCCTCCATGTCGCGGGAGCGTCGTTGCTCCGTAGCGATGCCGAGGAAATCTTCGAAACTGTCCGAAGCGACGGCACGCATGTCGCGTATGCGGCTCCGCTCCTGACTTTCACCGATGAGGAACTTCGATTTCTTGCCAGAGATGAGGAGACATCATGACTAGCGATCCAATCGGTAACGAGGCTACCGAGCAAGCTCAGGCTCTGGCCGAATTCACGGCAGATTTGGCAGTTGGTGAAGTTCCAGATTGTTCTCAAAATGATTTGGGGACACCAGGAGAGCAGCTATTTGAAGGAGACAGGGGCGAGCTAACCTTGGCCCAGCGTAAAGCTTTAATCGTCCTCTTGAAGCGGAAGTATCTCTCCGCTGACAAATATCCTCAAGAATGGCAAGCCTTGTTGACGAACAGGATATCCATCGAGATTCGCCTCAACGAACTCTTCCTGGAACTCGTTCTCGATGAAGACCGGCAGTTCGCATATAAGCGAGGTGCTGTTCCGGAGGGCGAAGGCCGTTTCCCGACACTGCTACATAACCGGCAGTACACGCTTGAGGAAACGGTTCTCCTTGTCGAACTACGTGATCGATTCGCTCGCGAATGGGCCAGCGGTTCCGACAACGTCTTTGTGGACCGCGAAGAATTGCTGCACTATTTGGAGTCGAACCGGCGAACTGATGGTACAAACCATGTCGAAACTCGGCGACGAGAGACAAATGCGATCACTGGGCTTAATGATGAAGGCGTTCTAATCGCTGTTCAAGGCGACGCCGACCGATTCCGCATTTCTCCAGTTATCAGTGCAGTACTTACGGTGGAAAAACTGCGGGAGCTTATGCAATGGATAACTAATGATTTGGAAGGTGTACCTGAGTAATGAGCAGCGAACCTATGCTCTCGGTGGAACTTTTCGAGGCCATTCCCCAATGGCGCCTTGCCCGGATGCAACTCGTTAACTGGGGAACTTTCCACAACTACCATTCGACGGAATTCGAATTCTCAACTTTAATCAGCGGACCATCGGGTAGCGGCAAGTCATCGCTCCTTGATGCGTACACAGCATTGATGATGGAGTCCAATACCCCGTTTAATGGCGCTTCAAACGAGGGAAGTGGACGTGCAAGGGGCAAAGACCAACGTAGCGCACTTTCTTATATTCGCGGCGCTATCGATACCGTCAGGGACGATGAAACCGGCGAACTGATCGACGACATACTTCGGGGAAAAAACTCCGCCACTTGGTCTGCAATCGCAGCCACTTTTCGCAACGATGATGGTCGGCATTTCACCGCGCTTCGCCTATATTACGCACGCGTCGGAGCGTCTTCTGCTTCAGATTTGACTATGCGAATGCTCACGACGCCCGGGGACCTGAATCTCAAAGACATCGAAGAGTTCGCCGCCGCGAAGTTCCTTCCCAGAGAATTACTCGGTCGATATCCAGCGATGCGCAACCACGACTCCTATGCCACATTTGCACAAGCCTTATACACACAACTGGGAATCGGGCACAACGGCAACGGCGCTCGAGCCATGAAGCTTCTCGCGCGCATTCAAGGCGGGCATGACGTGAAGTCTGTCGATGCACTCTATAAGCAGCTCGTGCTCGAAAAACCTGAAACATATAAAAAAGCAGACGTCGTGATTAGTCACTTCGATGACCTGGCCAGGACCCATGAAGCTATGCTGACCGCAGCGCAGAAGGTTGATGTACTGAAGGACATGCCTCGTTTGCATGCTGACATGACCTCAGCGCAGCGGGAAATCGAAACAGTGGATTCCTTCCGCATCAACGGCGACGGGCCCACCCCATTCCGGCTATGGAAACTGAAAACGAGGAGTACTCTCCTTGACCAAGTAGTGGACAGCAACCGCGCTGAGTACATCGCTGCCCAGCAGGCGTTCCGCGAAGCGAGCATCGTGGAGGAAAATCGAAAGCTGCAGTTGGATCAAATTGCACAGGACGAGCGCGCCAATGGCGGCCACGCACTTGAACGGCTCAAGAATCATCTCGATGATCTCGCTATTGAGCGCGATGCGGCCTCCGTGGAACGGATGAAATTCTACGAGAGAGTTGCCATACTCAACCATTCTTCGGGCTTAGAGACCCAAGAAGAGTTTGATTCCCTAGCCCAATATGCACTCGAATTCATTAGTTCCTATGACGATCAGGACATGGAGCTTACGGCCAAGCAGGACGGAATCAAACATGATTTATGGACCATCCAAGCTGAGCGCAAACTATTGGCGCGAGAACACGAATCACTCCTGAACCGCTCCACCAAACTACCGTTGCGCTACATTGAGGCTCGCGCCAAGATTGCTGACTGCGCGGGAATCGACCAAACAGAACTGCCGTTCGTTGCTGAGCTGATCGATATACGACCAGAACACGAGCGATGGCGGCCGGCTATGGAACTAGTGATGCGCGGCTTTTCACTTACTTTGTTCGTGGACGAAAGAGCTGCCGAGCGCCTGCGTAGCAGCATTGATACATTGGCACTGCGTGATCGAATCAGATTTCGAGCCATTCCCACTGGTATTTCCGGTGCCACCGCTTCTCCTGGAACATTGGCCAGCATGCTGAATTTCGCCGAATCACCATATGGCGGGTGGCTGCAGCTGGAGGTGTCCAGACGATTCGACTATGAATGTGTGGAAACCGCCCGCGATTTCACCAGCGGGAGCAGGAAACAGCTCACTCTCGCAGGGCAGGTAAAAGACGGTCCTAAGGGTGCTCACGGCGGAATTACGAATGAGAACATCATCGGTTTCTCAAACGAATCCTACCGGCAACAGCTAGCACTGCGCCTAGATGGGTTGGACCGAGACCTCGAGCAACTAGACATCGAAATCGCTGTTCTTAATGACCACGGAAAAAGACAGCAACTCATACGCCAAGCATTTCAATACGTCCTCGATTCCAAATGGCAGGAAATTGACGTTCTGTCTCTAGACGCTCACATCGCTTCGACGGAGGCGGAAAGAGCTCGGCTTTGGGAATCGAACTCGATTTTGGCAGCGCTTGAAGTCGAGAGGATCCGCCTCGAAGAAGAACATCGCGAGGCTAACCGCCTGCGCGTTACCGCTGAATCTGCGGCCGAAAGATTGCAGCGAGAGTACGGTCCGCTTGTTACCCGACAAGACGACATCTTCGCTGAAATTACTGCTACAGCCGAAGCTGTCCGCCTCACGGACGACCAGCAGATCCACCTCGACGAGGTATTCGCCGAGCATGGTGTTCCTGGAGATTTCGAACTGCTGACGGACTCATTCAATAAGGTCAAACGTCATCTCGACGACCGGGCTCGTGGAGCCAGGCAGCGAGAAACGGCCGTCTCCGAATCACTGATCCGGGTATTCGATACATATCAGAGAACATGGCCTAATTCTGACCTCGGTATCACGACTAGTTCCTACGAGGATTACCAATCAGTCCTTGACGAGCTCATTGCCGAAGGATTGCCAGAACGCCGGTCCGATTTCAAACGAGAGATGGCGCAGTGGACCGGACGAGATTTAATACCACTTGCCCACAGCATGCGGGAGTCTGTGAACCACATCGAGGAGCGACTCAACGAAGTCAACGAAATTCTCGCCAGTATTCCATTCGGCCCTGAACAAGATCGCCTACGTATCAGTCTGCGACGGTTACCCACCCAACCGGTCCGACTATTTCTCAAACGCTTGAATCGTATCGCTGAGGGTGCGACGGCTACGTATGAGTCCGAAGAGACAGACGCAAGGTTCAAGGAAATTGACGACTTCGTAATGTTGATCCGACCCAGTGGCTCGTTGCCGAAGGGCGTTATCTGCACCCGAGACACTTATTTGGACGTGCACAGGCACCTGACAATCACTGCTGAGCGGACCAATGAACACGGGGTCCAACTTAGCGTTTACGACAGTCTCGGCGGAAAGAGCGGCGGGGAAACACAGGAACTTGTCGCTTTCATCGTTGGAGCTGCCCTTCGCTACCAGCTCGGCGATGAAGAGAGCAGCACAAGGCCTCGGTTCGCTCCGGTCTTGCTGGATGAAGGCTTCATTAAGGCAGATGCCGAGTTTGCTGGGCGAGGGGTCCACGCCTGGAAACGGCTTGGCTTTCAGCTGATCATCGCGGCCCCCTTGGATAAGGTCACCGGCATCGAAATGCACGTGGATTTGATGTTAGGGGTCAATAAACCGGGAAAGTTCTCACTGATCAATCGTATTCGGGCCATCGACGAACCAGTGTCTGAAAAGGCTCGGAGCATGCGTGCTACCGATGCGATGGAGTCGGAATGAAACCTCGTCACCAAGTCCTGAAGGAACTCGAGCGACGCTTGGCAAACTGTTGGCAGAATTCGGTCCTCAACGCCGTTGACGAATGGCCACACACGATTGCCCTCGGAACTCCGAGTGGTGACCGTCTGGAAACCGACTTTGCGGCGATTCAAAACTGGGGGTTTGATTGGGCTGACTGGGCCGAAGAACACCAGCTCGAGCTGCGCCTAGCAGTTCGCAAGGTACATGGAACTGCGCAGAGGATGCCGACTCACATAGTTATTCCGGACGCCGACACGGCGGCGCGACTTATTGGCGCCGGGTGGCCAACAAAAATGGAACGCGCTAGACAGAAGGCGCTCATCGTTCAAGGCCGATTTCCTCATGCTTCTTTGGCACCACTGCTTCGCGAACTAACGGAGCTAAACACTGTCGACTTTGAATTACTGCTCGCGGTTGCCGATTGGTTCCGCGATCACGATGCCAGCGGCCTTACCCCACGGCAGGTCCCTATCGAAGGCTTTGACAGTAAATGGCTCAATACCTCGCAGCATCTCATCCAGGCGTTGAGCGGCAATCACGATCTGGGCCTCATAAATCGACCACGCACAGTTCACTTCGCCTACCTTGATCCGCAACATCACGCCGATGGCGGTCGCCGATTCGACAGCGCAACAGAAGGTGATCCGTCGAGCCTTGACTATCGTCCAATAACCATCATTATCACCGAGAATAAGGACACGGCCCTCTTCTTTCCAGACCTTGAACGTGCCATCGCCATCCAAGGCGCCGGGGCTGCCGGTCCAGCTTTCATTCCATTCCTTCCGTGGGTCTCGGAATGCGACAACATAATCTATTGGGGTGATCTAGATGCAGAGGGATTCGAAATAGTGCATCAATATCGGAAACGAACACTAAATGCGCGCACCATTTTCATGGATGACTCCACGTTGGATGACTACGGAAAGTTCGGAGTGAGGCACGACCGAACTGGTCGATTCCTACTTCGCCCGCGCAAGAGACTCGAACTGCTGACAAAAGAGGAACGGGCGACATACGAAAGAATCACTGACAAAGATTGGCAAGGGGCATTTCGTATAGAACAAGAGCGAATACCGCTGGCTATCGCTCGGGAACTCATCTTGGCTATCAATAGATCTAATGGGGAGTTGCAAGGCTGAGGCTTGTGTTCCGGCTTGACTCGAGGATTGGGTGTGACTCTCCAATCATCTGAATCGTCAAGACGTTGTATTTGTGAGGATTCGTCCACCGCACTTGTGAAGGCCAGCCTGGATCGAGCCGTTATCGCGACAGCAAGTTTTCTGCCTGAGATTCAATCTGAGATGGACTATTTGAAGATTAAACTCGTTGCAACCAAACATGGACATTTCACTCTCTTGACGCTCGTCGAGAAAATGATACGATTTTTTCATGGCCTGCCCACACGCACAGACACCCGAGGGTGCCCGCGAAATCGAAGACACCGTCCGCACAGACTTCAGCAACGCGATGTCGTACGGGGGCTATCTGGACCTCGAACGCCTGCTTTCGGCACAGCACCCGGTCAGCGTCCCGGAGCACCACGATGAAATGCTGTTCATCATCCAGCACCAGACCAGCGAGCTCTGGCTCAAGCTGATGCTGCACGAGCTGGTTGAGTCGCGTCGCCTGATGGACAACGACGAAATCGGCAAGTCGCTGAAATGTCTGGCCCGCGTCAAGCACATCCAGAAGACCCTCACCGAGCAGTGGGCGGTCCTTGCAACACTGACTCCTCGTGAGTATGCACAGTTCCGCGGATCCCTCGGCTCGTCATCCGGCTTCCAGTCGTACCAGTACCGTGCCGTCGAATTCATCCTAGGCAACAAGCACGAGGGCATGCTCAAGGTCTTTGAATCCGACCCGGGCGCCCACGAACTACTCACCAAGCTCCTCCACGAGCCGACGGTTTACGATTCCTTCCTCCGCGCCTTGGCCCGTTCGGGCTATGCCATCCCCCAGGAGATCCTGGAACGCGACGTCTCCCAGCCTTGGGTCTTCCAGGAGGCGCTTGTCCCGATCTACAAGGACATTTACGAATCCGACGAAACCGTCTGGAGCCTGTATCAGGCCTGCGAGGACCTCGTGGATCTGGAAGACAACTTCCAGGCGTGGCGCTTCCGCCACATGCGCGTGGTGCAACGCACCATCGGTTTCAAGAAGGGCACCGGCGGATCCTCCGGCGTCGACTTCCTCAAGCGCGCCCTGGACCTCACGTTTTTCCCGGAGTTGTTCGCCGTTCGCACCGAGATCGGCAAGTAGCACCCACGCATGCTTTCGGAACTCGACGACCTGGATGCCCGCCCCGGCAGCACAACCTCCCTGGTGCGCACCATTGTGGGCCTGTACCTGCGCGAGCTGGGCGGCTGGATTTCCTCGGCGCACCTGATTGCGTTGATGGACGCGCTGGGCACCACGCCCCAGGTGACCCGGACCGCGATTTCCCGCCTAAAGAAGAAGGGGATCCTCGATCAGCAGGCCCGGAACGAAATCTCGGGATTCGAGCTGACCGCCACCGGTGAACGCATCCTGACCCGGGGAGACAGGCGCATCTTCGAACCGCGCGCCATGGGAACGACGGACTCGTGGTGCCTGCTCTCATATTCGATCCCGGAAGCCGAACGAGAACGCCGCCACCAGCTACGCAAGTACCTGCAAGGCATTGGCGGCGGACTGATGGCCCCGGGCTTGTGGATCTTCCCGAACTACCTGCGCGACGAGGTCTGGGAGATCTTGCGCGTCCTGGGCCTGGAGGACCACGCGACGGTCATTGTCTCCAATCTGCTGGAGTTCACTGGAACCGCACGCGCTTCGGCCGCCGCGTGGTGGGACCTGGATGCGCTGGCCGCACTGCACCACGGGTTCCTCGAACAGAACCAGGCAGTGGCCGGAGCCGGAAACGCCAGCTGCGCCGAAAGCTTCGCCACCTATGTGCGGGCCATCGATTCCTGGCGGACCATCCCCTACGTGGATCCCGGGCTGCCGGAAAGCTGCTTGCCCGGGGACTGGCCCGGCCACCAAAGCGCCGAATTGTTCCTGCGCATCCAGGCAAGCCACGCGGCCGCGGCACGTGCTTACGTGGCTTCGCGGGCCGCCGTCGGCTAGGGCTGTTGGCGCGAAACCATTTGGCACTCGGCCGGCGCCGAGAAGAGTCAAGATCACCCCGCCCCACCTCTTGACTATTGGCGGACGCCGGCGGATCGTTGTAATCAACCGAAAGGTTGATCAAGGAATGAGTTGAATACGTGTCCTTTGACGAGCAAGATCTCAGCAGGGCCTTCTTGGCCCTCGCGGACCCGACGCGCCGGCAAATCATCGCCAGGCTGTCCACCGGGCCGGCCACTGTGAACGAACTCGCCGAACCGTTCAAGATGTCCATCCAGGGCATCTCGAAGCACATTCAAGTCCTCGAGCAGGCGCATCTGGTGACTCGCACACGCGAGGCGCAACGTCGGCCGGTTCACTTGAATCCTGCACTTCTCACGGAGCTGACCGGCTGGATCGACAAATATCGGCTGCTGGCCGAAGCAAAATACAACCGCTTGGACGCCGTGCTCAAAGACCGGTCCGCGCACCACGGATAAATCCACGAAAGTCCCATCATGAGCAACCCATTGAACCTCACCGTCCCCGAAGGCACGCCTTTCATTGATTTCACGCGGGAGTTCGATTTTCCCGTTGCCGCGGTGTTCGAGGCACACCGCGACCCAGCCCTGCTGGCGCAATGGCTCGGACCCTACGGCATGGAAATGGAAATCGAGAACTACGATTTCCGCACCGGCGGCTCCTACAAATACACGCACTCCAACGAGACCGGTACCTACGGATTCACCGGCGTCTTCCACACCGTCCGCGAGAACGAGGTCGCCATCCAGACCTTTGAATACGACGGCCAGCCTGATGTGGTCGCCATGGACTACATGCGTTTCGAGGCATTGGACGGCAACCGCTGCCGACTGGTCGGACACTCCGTGTATCCGACCATCGAGGCCCGGGACGGCATGGCCTCTTCGGGCATGGAAGACGGCATCACCCAGGGGTACGAGAGACTGGATACGCTGCTGGGCACCCGGTGATTTCACCGCTTCACCACCGACGTCCAATCGACTGGCACCCTCAAGACGCATCGGGCGGGGAGGTTCTCCACCCGCCGCCGCCCGTGGTCAAAACCGTTGCCGCCGGTGGTCACTATAGAACTTCCACTGACAATCTCCTATGCAAACTTCTCAGCTGCTGGTCCTCGCAATACTTGGTTTCGTCGAAGTGACATAGCGATGGGCGCATAATCCGTCGTCATGTGATGCCGCTCGGTGGACCTGGCTGAGTATGCCAATGCCCCTGCGAAGGCCAGTTCACCGCCGTCGTTTGCGCCGCGCATCAGAGTCAATCGGGTACCCGAACGCCTCCAGGCAATCCAGGACCTCCTCCGGTCGGTTGGTATAGAACGACCACCACACATCGTCACTCACGACGATACCGATGCTATGAAAAGAATTCAGGCCCCTCTGCTGCCTGTAGATCAGCTTCACCTGGCGGCGTTCGAGGATCCATGGTCCAAAGAAACGGTCCAATCCAAATCTGGGCCGGAATTCAAGCATTTGCTCCGAAACGTTCAAACGGATCCCACGCGGGAAAATCCTCACGTGAGGAGGCATGTTCGCCCCTCCAATGAAATCCTTGCTCATACGATTACCTCCATGGGTTGAACTGATGCAGCGTTCTCGTCCAAGTGTTACTCATGCCGCCATGAACCTCTGCTGGAATCGGAAAGGCTAGGCCGCTATCCTGCCGACGGTTTGGACCACCGGCAGGTAGCCGGGCTTGGTCGCTGTCACGCGTACGTAGATGCGGTGGTTCCGGTCGGTTCGCTTGATCGCGTAGGTCTTCGCGGTGGCACCCATGATGGGCTTGCCGTCCCGCAACCACTGGTAGGAGACCTTGGTGCCGGAGCGCCACTTTTGGCCCGGATAGTTGCGCGTGGTGGCACGGCTGCCGACCTCCCAGCTCCCGTACGGATCCACCCCCGGTGCCGCGAGCCGTAACAAAGTGGCCGGGATGGCCTTCGAGGTGACGGTGCGCGTCGTGTAGCCGGCAAGCTTGCCCGTGACCCTCATGGTGACCGGCTTGCCGTGGTCCGCCGGGACGGTGGTGTACGCCGATTGACCCAGTCCGCGGCCCGCCTTGCTTTCATGGACCTACAGGCGTTCAATACCTAGTACATCTATGTATGGGAGGCACCATGCGCATCGACAAGGACCTGGTCGCCGCATCGGCAACCCCGCTGGTGCTGGGGATCCTGGCGGAGGGCGAGCTGCACGGCTACGCCATCATCAGGCGCGTGGGCGAGCTCTCCGGCGGGGACATGGCGTGGACCGACGGCATGCTCTACCCGCTGCTGCACCGCTTGGAGCGGCTCGGCTACCTGTATTCGTCCTGGGGCATCTCCGAGGCCGGCCGCCGGCGCAAGCATTACGCCATCACCGAGACCGGACGCGAAGCCCTGTCCCAGAGACAGGAGCAGTGGAACGTCGTGGCCAAGGCGCTGCGACAGGTGTGGCACGCGACGCAGCGCCCCTCCGCCGTGGAAACGGGGTGGGCGTAATGGAGCCGCACGCCGGGCTCGAGGCCCAGATCGAGATGTGGCGCGGGTACGTTGCCCGTCGCCAGGCAATCTCCCCCGCAGACCTCGATGAACTCGAGGACCACCTGCGCGAGCAGATCGCCGAACGAAGGGCCGGCGGGCTGGATGACGACGAGGCCTTCCTGGTGGCGATCAAGCGCATGGGAAACCTCGATGCGGTCTCACGCGAATTCGCGCGGGAGCACTCGGAGCGGCTGTGGAAGCAGCTCGTCCTGCTCCCGGAGGAATCCGCAGACACCGGCGCCCCGCCCTGGCGGGAGCTTGCCATCGTGCTGTCCCTCGCAGTGGGGGCCGGGCTTGCCCTCAAGGCGGGATTCACCTGGCTCGGCGACGACGATGCGTTGTTGCGCAACTTCGGCCTGTTGGTGTTCCCGTTCGTGGCCGCGTATTTCGCGTGGAAGCGGCGGATCTCCGCGCGCACGGCGATCGCGCTGGCCATTCCCTTCGCAGCACTGGCCCTCGTGGTCAACGTCTACCCGTTTGCTCCCGGCGGCTCCACCTGGCTGCTCGCGGCGCTGCACGCCCCGGTGATCCTGTGGCTACTGGTGGGGCTGGCCTATGTCGGCGGGCGGTGGCGCTCCAATGGCAGGCGCATGGACTTCGTGAGGTTCACCGGCGAATTCGCCATCTACTTCACGTTGCTGGGCCTCGGCGGGGGCGTGCTCGTTGGACTCACCTTCGCCGTGCTTCAGCTCGTCGGCCTGGACCTGGAACCGGTTCTGGAGGACTGGATCCTGCCCTTCGCAGTCCCCGGGGCACTGGTGGTTGCCGCCTGGCTGGTCGAGGCCAAGCAGGACGTCATCGAGAACATCGCCCCTGTCCTGACGCGCGTCTTCACGCCCCTGACGATTGTGATGCTGCTGGCCATGCTGGTCGTGCTCACGACCGCCGGTGGCCTTCTCGACGTCGACCGCGGCCTGCTCATCCTCATGAACGCGATCCTCGTATTGGTGCTGTGTCTCCTGCTCTACTCGCTCTCCGCCCGCGATCCGCTGGCGCCGCCGGGGCTCTTCGATGCCCTGCAGCTGATCCTCGTCGGGGCGGCCCTGACCATGGACGCGGTAATGCTTGCGGCGATGTTGGCCAGGATCGCCGAGTTCGGATTGAGCCCGAACAAGGTCGCCGCGCTCGGGCTGAACCTGCTGCTGCTGGTGCATTTGGTTTGGGCCGCCTGGCTCGCCGCCGGGTTCCTGCGCGGCAGGCATCCGCTCGCGGCGCTCGAGCGTTGGCAGACGCGCTATCTGCCAATTTACGGCGCATGGGCCGCTGTCGTGGTGCTCGTTTTTCCGCCGGTGTTCGCGTTCGCCTGAGTCCGGCCGGGCACCAGACCGGGCAAGGTCCCTGCGGAAACGCAAAAGGACTGCTCCGCAGCCACTTGGGGGTTGACTGCGGAACAGCCCTCCTGGCCGTTCGTCCGCTCTTGCGAGGGACCGGTTTACTTGGTTGGCAAGTCCAGCGACTGTCCAACAAAAATGAGGTCGGCGCTGGGCACGACGTTCTGGTTCAGGGAGTACAAGTCCTGCCAGCTGCTCAGGCCCTGGGACTGGGCGATCTTGAACATGGTGTCCCCGGCCTTGACGGTGTAGTTCTTGCCAGAGTCGTTGACGTTGACGCTGATGGCCGGCGCCTTGGCGACCGGGGCAGCTGCGCGCTTGCCGCTGGAGGCGTAGCTCTTGGCGGGAACCGACTTGGTCTTGTAGGTCTTGGTGGAATTCGACTTGTAGCTCGACGAATTCGACTTCTGCACGGTTTCCTTCTTCGGGGTGGCAGCGTAGGTCTCGGCTACGGCGCCCTTGCCGCCGGAAAGTCCCAGCTCGGCCGAGCATGCGGGCCATGCGCCCCAGCCCTGGGCGGCCTTGACGCGTTCGGCAATGCGGATCTGCTCCGACTTCGAAGCATTGTCAGCGCTTCCGCTGCCACCGAAGGCGCTCCATGTCGAGCCCGAGAACTGGAGCCCGCCCTTGTAGCCGTTGCCGGTGTTGATTGACCAGTTTCCGCCGGACTCGCACTGTGCCAGTGCGTCCCAAGTGCTGGTGCTGGCTGCCGATGCAGGTGCCACCGACATTGCCATGGCTCCCCCGGCCATGGCCAGTGCGGCAACAGTCGCTGCGCCGCGGCGAATGTTCTTGCTCTTGGTATTCTGCTGGATCATTTTGTCTCCAGTGCCATCCTCCGCATAGGTCGTCCAGGACCATCTTGGCAGCGTTGTCCGGCGTCGCAATCGACGTTCGAGTGGCTACCGCCGCAATGGACAACGAGGGATACTCGGCGGTAGGTGTGACGCGTTCCGTAACCCGATGTTATAGAAACGTTACTCAACGACGGTACGGCACCACCCCCGGGCCAAGTCAAGCCAAGCACTCGTCCGTGCGCCATTCTTCCTAGTCAGAGCCGTGAAAAAAGTTAATCACACACAAAAATGCGTCCCGGCGGCTGCAATGGCCTCCGGGGCGCTGTTACCAAAACGATATTTTTAGTGGCTGACTAGTGCCGACTCAAGAACACCGGGAACGTCCTTGGCGCCGTCCAACACCCAGCTGTGCGGGTGCTGCTCGAGCTCGGCGCGACGCAGCGCCTTCATCGCTGGTGACCGCGGCATCGAGCAGCCTGCCCTGGCCAATGCCGCGGCCCCGGGTATCGAGGATCTGAGTGGCATCATCGCGCGCAAATACGTGCTCAGGCGAACCTTGATTCCGCGGCCCTTGAGGTCACGCAAGCCATCCTCAACCCCGGCAGGGCAACCGGCCGGTTGGACGCATGGCGTTCCGCCAGAAGGGCGCGGAAGCGGTCGAACTGCCGCGCCTCCAGGGCCGGGTCTGCACGTCCATCGGGGCCATGCCGGCTCCGGCGGCCCTGAGCGAATCCTCGAGGGTGCGGTAGACAATTCCGGGCTCGTCAACGTTGGTTCCGGCCATATCCAAGGCGACGAGTTCAATCAGGGTTTTCATCCTCTTTGGTGTTGCTCGATTTTCAGGCGACCAGCGGGACACGCGCCATGGCCGCCATGGACTGCCTGGTGTTTTCAATGACGAAGTTCGCCAGATGCGGCAGGTAGCGATCATCCGAACACTCAAGGATCTTGCCGTCGCGACCATAGGTCAGCCGGTGCTCGCGCAACAATGGCGAACCCGCGGCAACGCCGAGCAGGGAGGCGTCCGTCTCGTCGGCTCCGACCGCATCAATCACATGCTTGCCCCGGCTCAGGTCCACGCCGAGGGATGTCAGGTAGCCGAAGATTGATCCACTGTCCGTGTCAAAGTCGAAAAGCGCCTTGCCTGCTTCCGAAATGAAGTTGCTGCGTTCCACCATCGTCGGAATCCCGTCGAGCAAACGAAGTCTCAGGACCTGGATGACCGGTTCGCCCGGCTGCAGCTGCATTTTCCCCGCCAGGTCCTCGCCCGCCGGGCGCCGGGCAATCTCCACTGTTCTTTGCCCCGGCTCTCGGCCCAGGGAATGGGCCCACTCGGAAAAAGACATGAAGGTGGCAAACGACTGGGACGGCACCGGGCGGGTTACCACCGGAGGCTTACCGCGTCCGCCCGTAATCAGGCCCTCGCCACGCAGGCTCGACAGGGCTTGTCGAACGGTTCCACGGGAAACACCGTTCTCGGCACACAGCTCCGCCTCACTGGGCAAGGGCACGCCTTCTTTCCAGGCGCCGGAGGAGATCCTCTGGCGGTACAAATCGCTCAGGCGCCGGTGGATGGGTTCATCGGATAGTGGCAGCACGTACTTGATCATACAAGTGGAGTCGGCGCCATTCCAGGGACGTCGATGAACCGCAAATGAACAGATCATGAAGGCATTTATGGCCAAATGAACCATGGATGAACTTGTCTGAACAAGTGCCTTCCTGGCTTGAAACGAGCCGCCCGGACCGGCAAGCATCAATGTCGTGAACATCCTTAACTCGAATTCAGAAGCCACCCAAGAACCGGTGGCAAGCACCGACGTCCTGGTCGTCGGGGCAGGAATCATCGGCCTTGCCCATGCAGCACTCGCCCACGCGTCTGGCCTGAGCGTCACGGTCATCGAACGCGACCACCGTGCGGTGGGTGCCTCGGTGCGAAACTTCGGCCATGCCTGCATCACCGCCCAACACGGCGACCTCTACGACCTGGCCCAGGCCGGCCGGAAGCACTGGCTCGATTTCTCCGCCAAGGCGGGATTCTGGGCCATCGAGTCAGGTGCTCTGGTGGTTGCCGCCACCGAGACCGAACTCCAGCTGCTGCGTGAATTCTCGGATTCCCGCCCCGAAGGCCAGGTCACGGTGCTTGACGCCGACAATGTCAGGGCCAAGCTCGGCCGTGAAAACACCGACGGCATCCGCGGCGGCGCCTTCCTCGCCGACGACCTGCGCGTTGACCCGCGTACCACGGTGGGCACGCTTGCCGGCTGGCTCAACGACCAGGATGGCGCCGCGGTTCATTTCAACACCGCGGCCCTGGGCTTTGGGCAGGGCGCCGCACGCCGGGCGCGCGTCAGCACAAGCCGCGGCGCCTACGAGGCCGACCAGGTGTTCATCTGTGTCGGCCACGACGTTGACTACCTCTTCCCGGAGGTCGCGGCGGAACACCGCATCGAGCGCTGTGCCCTACAGATGACAGCGGCCCCCGCCCCGGAAAGCACCACCATCGTCCCGGCCGTGCTGACCGCCACCTCCATGCTGCGCTACGACGCCTTCACGCACCTGCCCTCGGCGAGCGCGCTGCGCTCCCAGGTGTCCGCGGCGCGCCCCGACCTCCTGGAGATCGGCGCCAACGTGATGTTCACCCAGCGCCCCGACGGCACACTGCTGCTCGGAGATTCACACTCCTACCAGCTGACCCAACCACCGTTCCTCACCGAATCCACGTCCGAGATCTTGCTGCAGGCCGCGGCCAAGGTGCTGGATGTGGAAGACATCCTGCCCACCGAACGCTGGCAGGGCATCTACGCCTCCTCCGAGGTTTCCCCCGTCCTGGTTCGCGACATCGCCGAATCCATCACCCTGGTTTCCGTGACCAGCGGCATCGGCATGACCATCTCCTTCGGCCTCGCCGAGGCAAACCTCAACGCAGTCGCCGCCACCCGAGCCACCACCGCACTCCAAGGATCCTGAAAAACCATGACACTCCCACGCACCCTCGCCCTCTCCCTGGCCGCGGTCGCGGCCCTCACCCTGGTTGGCTGCTCCCCCGCCGAGTCCCCGGCCAACGCCAATGCGAACGCCTTCTGCCCCACCGGGGAGCTGAAGTTCGGCATCGAGCCATTCGAGGATCCGGCCAAGCTCGAACCCGCCTACCGGGTGCTCGCCGCGGCACTGGGCAAGGAACTGGACTGCAAGGTCGAGGTCCAGGTCGTCGAGGACTACGCGGCCGAGGTGCTCGCAATGCGCAACGGCAAGCTCGACATCGGCCAGTTCGGGCCCATGGGCTTCGTTTTCGCTTCCACCAAGGCCAACGCCGAGCCGCTGGTGTCCTTCGGCACGGCCGACGGGAAGCTCTCGTCCTACACCGCAGGCATCTGGGTTCCCAAGGATTCCGGCATCAAGGGCATCGAGGATCTGCGCGACAAGGACCTCGCCCTGGGCTCGGTCGGTTCCACCAGCGGAGACGTGTTGCCCCGCTTTGGCCTGAAAAAGGCCGGCATCGCCGAGGACGAACTGAACATGAACTATGCCGGCGGCCACCCCGAGGCAATGCTTGCCCTGACCAAGGGCACCGTGGATGCGGCCCAGATCAACTCCCAGACCCTGGCCAGCGCCCGCGAATCGGGCAACTTCGATCCGGCCGGCTTCCGCCAAGTCTGGAAGAGCGAAGCCATTCCGAACGACCCCATTGCCGTCTCGGCGGATGCAGACCCTGCCTTCAAGGCGGCGGTGAAGGATGCGCTGCTGAACCTGGCACCCGCAGACATCGAAGCCGTCGGCAAGTTCCTTGACGTCACCCCGGCGGGTGCCCTCATCGAGGTCACCAAGGAAACCTACAACCCGCTCTTCGATCTCGCCGACACCATGGGCCTGACCGAGAAGGACATCTAATGTCCACGCAACGGCTGCCGGATCCCGCGCTGCATCCAATCGCAGCGGCAGGCGAAGAAATCTTGCAGGTAAGGAACCTGACCAAGTCATTTGGCGGGCGTACCGTCCTGGACGGGGTCGACTTCACGCTCGCCCGCGGCTCCGTGGTCGCGTTCCTGGGTGCCAATGGTTCGGGCAAGTCCACCACGCTCAAATGCATCATGGGGCTGGAAACCCCGGAGGCCGGATCCATCAAACTCGGTGGCACCGAACTGTCCACCCTGCGCGGTGCCGAGCTTGTCCGCGCCCGTTCCACGGTGGCCATGGTTTTCCAAAAGATCCATCTGGTCCCCCGACGTACCGCGCTGGAAAACGTCTGTGCAGGCGCCTTGGGCCGGCTCGGTGGCCCGGCCTCCGTCAGTCCCCTGTTCTTCCCCCGCGAACTCAAGGAAGAGGCCATGGCCGCCCTGGCCCGCGTCGGCATGGCCGACCGCGCGCATGAAAAGGCAGGCAGGCTCTCCGGCGGCCAGGCCCAGCGCGTGGCGGTGGCCCGCGCCCTGTGCCAGCGCGCTTCCGTGCTGCTGGCCGACGAGCCGGTCTCAGCGCTCGACCCGCGCTCGGCAGAGGAAGTCATGGGCCTGCTGGCCGAACTCGCCCACGCGGAAAACCTGGCCGTTGCCGCGGTCCTGCACCAACCGGACCTGGCCCTGCGCCACGCCGACACCGTCATCGGTCTGGTCAACGGCCGCATCGAATATTCCGGACACATCTCCGGACTCGATGCCTCCATGCAAGCCCGCCTCTACACCCCGAATCGAGTAGCGGCATGAGCACGCCGGTCCCAACCCTTTCAGTCCCCAAGGTCCCCAACGCCGGGTGGCGGATCACCTCGATCCTCACCGCCATCGCGGTGTTCATCGTCCTGCACGTCTTCGCCCTGCGCGGCACCGACTTCGAGGTTGCGGCACTTGTCACGGGTGCCGAAGGCATGGCTTCCTTCCTGGCCGAGGCATTCCCGCCCGACCTTGATTGGGAATCGGTCGTTGCCCCGGCATTGAAGGCAACCACCGTGACACTGTGGATCGGGTTGTTGGGCACCACCCTTTCCATCCCGACCGCATTGTTGCTTGCGGTGTTCGCCTCGCGCACCACCACGCCGCACCGGGCCGTGTACCAGCTCTCCCGCGCCATCCTTTCCTTCTTCCGCGCGGTGCCGGACATCGTCTTCGCGCTGATCTTTGTCACGGCCGTGGGGCTTGGCCCCTTTGCGGGCGTGCTGGCGTTGATCTGCCACAACACCGGTGTCATGGGGAAGCTGTGGGCGGAGTCCATGGAGGAAACCGATTTGGGCCCGCAGCAGGCGTTGGCCACGGCCGGGGCCTCGCGTCTCCAGCAGGTCACCCACGCCGCACTGCCCATGGCCCTGGGCCAGTTCGTGGGGTTGCTGCTGTACCGCTTCGACGTGAATGTCAGGTCCTCGCTGGTCCTGGGCCTGGTGGGGGCCGGCGGCATCGGCCTGCTGATCAACCAGTCCATCAAGTCGTTCCGCTTCGATGCGATGGCCACCCAGATCGTGGTGGTCCTGGTCTTGATCATCCTGGTTGACCAGCTCTCCTCGTTCATCAGGCGCAAACTGGAAGTCTAGGTCGGGTACGGATCCCGGCTCGCCTAGACTGAAAAGCCAAGTCGAGTACGAACAACGGAGCGTCATCGATGAATCGCGGCGTTCTTGCCTCCCTCGCGGCCTCGGCACTGTTCGCAACCATCTTTGTCATCTCCGGGACCCTGCGGGACATTGGTTCGGCGGAAGTCTACGGTTGGCGAATAGTGTTGACCCTTCTGATCCTCGCGCCCATCTATGCGCTGGTTCCGGGCCGCCGCTCCCAGATGATTGCCCTGCTCGGGCGCATCAAGGCCAGGCCCGGGTTGCTGTTCTACGGGGCCATCGCCAGCTCGCTGGTGGGCATCCAGCTCTGGCTGTTCATGTATGCACCCATGAACGGCTACGCGTTGGCGACCTCGCTCGGCTATTTCCTGCTCCCCCTGGTCATGGTGGTGGTGGGACGGGTGGCCTTCGCAGAGCGGCTGTCCCGGGGGCAGAAAATCGCCGTGGCGCTGGCCGTGGTCGGCGTGGGCCACCAGCTGGTCTTCGCCGGCGGCCTGGCCTGGCCCACCTTGCTGATTTGCCTCGGGTATCCCATTTACTTTGCGGCCAGGCGCGCCGCGCGCTTTGAATCGAATGCCGCCTTCACCCTCGAGATCCTGTTCCTCACGCCGTTGGCCATCTATTTCGTTCTCACCGGTGTCCGCGGGTCCGAGGCAGCCATTCTGCCTGTGCTCTCCATTGGCGTATTGGGGGCTTTGGCCATGTTCCTGTACCTGGGCGCGGCCTCCGTGCTTTCCCTGTCGGTTTTCGGTCTGCTCAGCTACGTCGAACCGGTGTTGCTCCTGGTGGCCGCCGCGGCCATGGGCGAACAGCTTTTTGCCCGGGACACCTACACCTACGCACCCATCATCCTGGCCCTGGTCATCCTGGCCACCGACGGATTCCGGTCCACACGTTCCTTGCGCCGGGGGAACTAGGACGTAAGGTGGAAAAAGACCATGCCAGCCTTGCCGAAAGCAGGTGGATTCCCCAGTGGACCCGTCACAAAGCAGTGAACTCGAATTGCGCAGGGATTCCTGGCTCTATGCCGCGAAACGAACGGTGCGGGAGTTTTCCCGGGACGGTGCCACCGATCTTGCCGCCGCGCTGACCTATTACTCGGTGCTCTCACTGGTTCCGGGAATGCTGGCTTTGCTCTCGATGCTCTCGCTGATCAGCAGCGGACCCGAGACCAGGGATTGGATGGTCCAGACCATCAGGCAGATCAGCACCCCCGAGATGGGCGACAATGCCGAAGCCCTGCTGACCCAGCTAGGGGAACAGACCGGGGCCGGCTGGACGTTGATTGTCGGTTTGCTGGTGGCCCTCTGGTCGGCCTCGGCCTACGTGGGCGCCTTTGGCCGGGCCCTGAACCGCACCTATTCCACCGCCGAGGGCCGCCCCTTGTGGAAGCTACGGCCCCAGATGTACCTGCTGACCTTGGTGATCCTGTGCCTTGCGGTGGCGGCCATTGCCATCCTGGTGCTCTCGGGACCCGTCGCCGAGGGTATCGGCTCGGTGCTGGGACTCGGCGAGGCGACGCTTTTGGCCTGGAACATCGCCAAGTGGCCGGTGCTCTTGCTCATCGCCGTGCTCATGGTCGCATTGCTCTACCACTTCACCCCCAACGTCCGGCAGCCGCGGTTCCGCTGGATCAGTGCCGGGTCCCTGGGCGCACTGGTGGTCCTGGGGCTCAGCACCGCGGGGTTCTTCTTCTACGTGCTGAACTTCAGTAAATACCAGAGCGCCTACGGTGCACTGGGCGGCGTGATTATCCTGCTGTTGTGGATTTGGCTGGCCAACATTTCCCTGCTGCTGGGTTCCGAGCTTGATGCCGAACTCGAACGCGCCCGGGAATTGCGCCGGGGCCTGCCGGCGGAGGATGCGCTGGCTTTGCCGACCCGCGACGACACGGGAATCGCCAAGGCGCAGCTGGCCCTGCTCGACGACCGTGACAATGCGCGCGCGCTGAGGGTTCGAGCAGGCGGGGACGCGCACCCGGATGCGGATTTGCCAGGGCCGCGGCTGCCCTGGGGTCTGCTGACCGGTGCCGCGGGCGCGGTTGCTGCGTACCTGATGGGCAGGCGCCACGGCGGCGGCCGCTAGTAGTTCCCTTCTCGCGGCACTCTCCTAGGAATGCCCCAGCACGTGGCGCAAGGCCGATTCCAGGTCGGAGTGCCTGAACACGTAGCCGCTGTCCTCGATCTTCCGGCTGGAGACGCGCTGGTCGGCGAAAGCCAGTTCCCTTGCACCCTGCTTGCCCAGCAGGAGCCTGGGACCAAAGCCGGGGACCGGAACGCGGGCCGGGCGGCGCACCACCTTGCCCAGGACCGCGGCGTATTCCTTGGCCTGCACCGGGTGCGGAGCCACTGCATTGACGGGCCCGGCCAGCGCATCCGTCA
Organism: Paeniglutamicibacter sp.; assembly: GCF_046714615.1. Classification (NCBI taxonomy): domain Bacteria; kingdom Bacillati; phylum Actinomycetota; class Actinomycetes; order Micrococcales; family Micrococcaceae; genus Paeniglutamicibacter; species Paeniglutamicibacter sp. Next base: position 26,069 of record NZ_JBKKAP010000167.1, on the reverse strand, counting down.
GCAGCGCATGGGCATAGATGCCCACCACGTCGTCGATGCTGATCCAAGACTGCCAGGCCTCCGACCCCAGGGGCCCGCCCAGGCCGAGGGCGTAAAGCGGCAGCATCCGTTGCAGGATCCCGGCTGCAGGTGATTGCACCAGGCCGGTGCGCACATTGACCACCCGCACCCCTGCCTGGCGTGCGGGCGAACACGCATCCTCCCAAGCCGTGCAGACCCCGGCCAGGAAATCGATTCCGGGAGCGGCGTCCTCATCCAGGGGAACCGCCGAACCTGCTCCGTGCGGGTTCGCCCCGTAGATGCCGATGGCCGAGGCCACGATTAGGCTGCGTTGCTTCCCGTCCTTGGCAAGGGTTGCCATGGCGCGGGCGAGCAGGCCCGTGCCCAGCACGCGCGAGGCACGGATTTCCTCCTTGGTGCCGGCGGTGAACCGTCCGCCGATGGTGTGCCCGGCCAGGTTCACCACCGCATCCACGTCGCGCAGCTCCTCGGGGTCCAGCACCGCGAACTCCGGGGCCCAGAAGATCGTGTCCGCCCCGTTGGCGGCACGCCGGTCCCGCACCAGGCGCTTGATGCGGTGGCCACCGCCGCCCAGCAATGCGCAGAGCTGGGTGCCGATCATTCCGGAGGCGCCTGCCACGGCAATCGTCAAGGGCTTGGCTGCATGGCTGGCGTGGAAGGACAGGTCGGCCCGCAGCATCCGTTCCCGGTACCGGAAAACCTGGATCAGCTCATGCTTGAAGGCCCGCTCGGCGAACTTGTGCGCCCGGTTCCCGGGCAGCCGACCTAGCACCGGGAGCTCGAATTCCACGACATCGCGCATCACCGTGCCCGCGTTCGGCCCCTCGCCGTCGTCGGCGAAGAGATGCTGGTGTTCCCAGCGGGCCAATGGCCCGGATTCCATGACGTCGGTGAAGTCGTGTCCGGGATTCAGGGATATGTGCTTGGCATGCCACGGGATCTCGGCACGTACCCAGCCGGGCAGGCCCAGGGCATGGGCGCCGGCGCCGACCACGGCGGCCAAGGAGGTGCCCAGGGTCCCGGGTGCCGCCACGTCCATGACGGCCCGCGAACCGACGGCAAGGCCCTTGTCCGGTTCCTGCCTGATCGTTCCGGCAAAGGGGGCGGAGAGCCGAGGCAGGGCCCCGGGGCGCTCAAACCAGCGGAAAACCGTTTCCCGCGGGTAGGGCAGGCGCGTCGTGTATTCAAAGATTGCCATGGCGGTATACATCCCTTTTCTCGCGTTGTCTCCCCCTTGTCACCCACACTAGGCGAAAGGTGCGCGCCGCGGCAGATCCGCGCGATGCCCCGCAAATTTTCGCCCCCAAAGTGTCCCTGCCGTGTTGTTGAATGGACCTATCGATCCAGTCTGAAGGGAGCGGTGACAATGCGTATTGGCATGCCCGCCTATCCAACCCTCATGGAGCTGCGCACCGCCGGGTGGACGCTTGAACAAATAGCCAAGGCCTACGGGGTAAACGAATCCGAGATCCAGCGTGCATTGGCGCTGCATTTCGTCCACGGACACCCCGAGGGCCGGCGCCCTCCGCTGGGTGCCTCGAGTGGCCGGCGGGCACCCTGATCCCCGTTACCGGGCAGGGCTTCGGCCTGTGGCCCCCGCAAGGCCGGGGCTTAGAGGCCAAAGGTGTCATGGGCAACGAGCTCATGGAATTCGATGCGCCCGTCGGGAAGCTTCCAATAGTGCACGCGCCGGGCCGCGGCGACCCCGATCTCCACACTCATGCGCCAACAGGTGGCCCCGTCCGATTCACGGACCATCTGCGGATCATCTCCGCCCGGGCCGGTGCGTTTGGGGTGCACCTCGCGTGCCGCCATCCGGTCCGCCCGGCCGATCAGCAGCTGGACCAGTGCCTTTAGGGTCTTGGCGCGCAATGCCGCACCGTGCGCGTAGAAGGAAACGGCGAACTTCGGGCCGATGATGAAGCCGGGGTTCCACGGGTATGCGGCTTTTTCGTTGGCCGGGACGCGTTGGACCCACTCGAGGTACAGCTCGTGGCGCAATGCCGCGACCTCGTCGGTGAACTTGTCCCGCGCGTCGGAGGGCGCCGCGCCGATTCGCGTGCGGGCCTTCTTGCGGGCGATCCTGTGGTTCTCATTGAGTGCCTCGGACTTGTCCCTCAGCAGGGTGCGAAGTTTGGTGGCCTCGGCGCGGTGGCGGCCCAGCTGCTCCAGGGCAAGTCCCAGGGCGGTGACGGCACTGCTGGCCTCCTGTTGGCGCAGGACCTTCAGCTCGGACCTGAGGGCATCGATCTGCAGCAATGCCTGCCGCAGGGCTTCGCGTTGCTTTTCCGGGGCGGGAATCACCGGCAGGCCCACGGTGGTTCCCCCCGTCGGGGACTCGCCCAGTTCCGGAACGTAGTCCCGGTCCATCACCAGCCACGGGGTTCCGCCGCGCACCAGGAGAGGGGCAACTGCAACCGGCTCGTCGTCGTCGACGTCCACCAGGACGAGCTTGCGCACCCCGGCGGCATTGACCAGGCGGGCGGCAACGACCTGGCCCGGGGCCAGCAGCGAATCGACGTCGTCAAGTTCGTTCGAGGAGACATCCGCGCGGCGCACGGTGATGTTCTCCCCCGGCATCGGGACCAATACGGCGGAGTCGCTACCCGCCTCAAGCACCAGGCAGGGCACGATCTGGTCCCACGCATAGTGTTGCAGCAGGCGAGGGTGCAGCACGGATTCGCGGATGGAGAGCCGTCCCGCATCCGGTTCGTATACCCCTGCCAGCCTGCTGCCGGTTTCCACCATCCACTTCAACGGGGCGTGCGGGTAGATGTCCTCGCTGCGGATCTCGGCGCTCCCGCCGCTGTCCAGGGCGATGGCGGCGGTGAACCCATTGTCCCGGAATCCCGTGACCACCCCGGTCACCAGCAATGCGATGCTTCCGGTTCCCATGGATATGAGCCCCGGGGAGCCCACGGTGCGCACCGGGTCCGCGGCCCGGTGCCCGGGACCCGGAGTCGGGGAGGTGGAGACCACCAGGGTCCGGGGATCGGGCAGGACAAGCACCTCGTCAATGAGCTCGTTGCCGATCCGTGTGATCGAGTCCCCGGCGCGGACCACGTGGGGCCTGCCGGGCTGGACACCCCGCGAGCCAAGCCCGATGGGGTAGACCCTGCCCGCGGTTCCGAACACTTCCCAGCCGACGGGCAGGTTGTCACGCAGTTCGTAGGTCAGCCGGCCGGAAGGAACCTCAATGACCTCGGCCCAGTCCTTGACCTCGTCGAAGATCGCCTGGGCGTCGAATCCGGGTATCTCCGGGCGCATGCCGCGGGTCACCACGATGCTGTGCAGCCGCCGGGGTTGCATGAGGTGAAGGGCGAGTTCTTCTCCGGAGCGCGTCCAGCGGTGGACTCCCATCGGGTTTCCCTCCCTGCCTTGGCACAGCGGCGTTCTCGCGTGCTTCCAAACCTACCGGATGGCTACGACGAATGGGCGGGAATCTAGCGCAGCATCAGCACGATCATCCAGGCCGAAATCAGCACCGCTCCGCCAATCACCACGATGAAGCCCAGGAGCCAGAACCAGGCAGGCAACCAGCTGCGCGTGGCCAGGATGTAGGCATCCGAGGAGGCGACCAGGCCGCGCCGGCGGGTGTGGACCCCAATGACCTTGAAGAGGTCGCGCACCGAACCAACCAAAAGCATCAGGCCCAGTCCAAGCACCACCCATGCAATGGCTCGGGCCGGGGTGAAAACCACCAGCAGCTGTGCGGCCAGCGCGGAGCACAGCGCCACCGCAATGCCCGCCCAGTTGCGCAGGAAAATCAGCGAACCCAGCAGTGCAAGGGCCCCGATGGACAAGGCCGCGGAGGCATGGCCGTAATATGTCGAGGCGACCAGCGCCAGGCCCACCACGGCGGGTGACGGGTATCCCCAGAAGCCACTGAACACCGCGGAAACCCCCGGCTTGCCGCTGCTGACCAACTCGCCCGAATGATCCAGCCGGATCTTCAGTCCGTGGACAAACCGTCCGGTCACCAACGCAGCAAAGGCGTGGCCCAGTTCGTGAACGAAGGTCACGTAAAGACCGAAGATCCGCCAGCTGGCCCGCGGCACGGTCAGCAGCACGCACAGGGCAAGCAGGCCCAGCAGCGGCCACGGCGACAACGTCAACGGGTCGCTCTTGCTGAAGCCGGCCAGCACCGCCTGCCACCACCGATCAATGATTTCCATCCACCCAGCCTATGTCTTGGGCCGTGCACCGATTGCACCGGGCAAGTCGTGGGCAAGGTATCCGAAGCGGTCTCACAGCTAATGCACAACTGGCATTTATATCGTTGATTCCTCAAGTAACAATTTCCACCGGATCCGAAGGGCGGCGTGCGCGTGAAGCAATTCCTTGGGCTGCTGCTCGCCCTGGCTGTGCTGCTTCCCATGTGCATCACCTTCGGATCCGATGCGATCGGATCCGTGTCCCCGATCCACGCGGATGCGACACCGGCGACCGGGACCTCGCACTGCCCGACGGACATGCCCACCCAGCACCACTGCGCACCGAACGCGGATCCGCAGTTGAACATGGCCCAGATTGCGCCGCGCCCCGACGCTTCCGGGGCCTTCGGCGCGCTGCCGGCAACCCTGGGGGCGCGTTCCGGCGTGTCCGACCCACAGCAGGCCCGTGCACCCGATTTGCACGCACTCTCCATTTCCCGAACGTAGAACACGGCTCCTTCTCCCCTGCCGTCCGCGCGCCCGATTTTCGGGTGCACCGCATTCTTCGTTCCAAGGACCCACTATGTCCGAACCCAAAACCTCCCGTGCCCTCGTCATTGCCGTGGTGGCACTCATGCTCGCCATGGCCACCGGCGGCTGGATCCTGGGCTCCGCCAATCCACGCAGCGGCTTCCCCTCCGACGCCTCCCCCGAGGCGGGCTTCGCCCGGGACATGCAAACGCACCACCACCAGGCCGTGCAGCTTTCCATGATCATTCGCGAGCACTCGGCCAACACTGACATCCGGTCGATGGCCTACGACATGGCTTTGACCCAGCAGCAGCAATCGGGCCAGATGTTTGCCTGGCTTGAGACCTGGGGCCTGCCCCAGACAGGTGAGTCCATGACGTGGATGAGTGGTTTGCTCAGCGAGGATGCGTCGCATGCCGGCCACGGAAGCATCGTCCCCGGCGAGCCCCACACCATGGCCTCCATGGGCATGGCCAGCGAGGCCGACATCCAAAAGCTCACCGCCGCGCGCGGCGAAACCGCCGACCGGCAATTCCTGACCCTGATGATCGCCCACCACAAGGGCGGCGTCGACATGGCCGAGGCCTACCTGCAACGCGGAGACAATCCCATGGTTGCCGCGTTCGCCAACAAGATCGTCAAGACCCAACAGGCCGAAATCTCGGCCCTGACCCGGCTGCTTGCACAGCTGAGTTAAAGGACACCCCCCATGAACAAACGCGAAGAAGCCCAACTGATCCTTGCCAAGGCAAAGGCCAAGGAAAAACGCACCAAGATGCTGACCGTGGCCCTGGTCGCCGCGGCCGCCCTGGCCATCGTCGTCCCCACCGCGGTCGTCCTCAGCGGCGCGGCCCAGGAAAAATCGGCCGCCGCCGCGGCCGCCGCGGCCCCCATCGACGGCGTCAAGACCTATGAGGTGGCATCGGCCAACCACGTCACTACGACGGTCACCTACGACCAGATGCCCGGCGTGGGCGGAGACCACAATCCCGTCTGGCTCAATTGCGGGATCTATGATGCCCCGGTGCCGGAAAACAATGCGGTCCACTCCATGGAACACGGCGCCGTGTGGATTTCCTACGACGGCATCAGCGATGCGGAGGTTTCCGCACTGAAGGACACGGTGGGAGAAAAGACCTACCTCATCCTGAGCCCCTTCCCCGGCCAGGACGGGAAGATCAAGCTGACGGCCTGGGGGGAACAGCTCAGCGTCGATTCCGCGGACGACCCCCGCATCAAGACCTTCATCACGAAGTACCGCCAGGGTCCCCAGACCCTCGAACCCGGTGCCCCGTGCACCGGCGGCATCGGCATCTAAGCTAGAAGGAAAAAGGAGAACACCCAACCATGTCATTCCTGCCCTCGGCCATAGCCGGAACCGGACTCATTGGCGGCTTTGCCGTCGCCCGCACCACCAAGAATCGCCCGCTGGGCGGGGCGGTGCTGGCCGCAGCCGGCACCGGCGCCTTCCTGCTGTGGAAGGCCAACGCCGGAACCCCGACAGCCGTGGCCCTGACCGGGCTCTATCTTGCCGCCTTCGGTGCCTCGCACCCACTGGCCAAGAAGATCGGTGCGTGGCCGGCCGTCAATTCCGTCACCGCTGCCGTCGTGCTCACCTCGCTGGTGGCAGGGCGACGCAAGTAACCGCACCGCCACATTTCACCTCAAATCACGGCGGCTTCCCAACGAATTTCCTTTCGGGAAGCCGCCGTCATTTGTTATGACCCCGCGGCAATCGTTGCAGGAACGAGTCCAAATCGCGGACCCGTGCCCACTACGCTTGATGCATGAAAGGGGCAACACCTTGGGAACTCGCAAACCCCTCTTGATATTTACGTGCTTGGCTGTCTTCGTCGGTCTCTTGGGTCTGACCGGCGGGCAGCGTGCCGACGAACCTGTGCCGCAGGCCTTCGCCCTGCCGGCCGGCGGAAACCACAGCACGTTCATGGTGGCCGGGGACTCGATCACCGCCGCCGGAAGCCGCACCGTGGCCGCGGGCCACGTCGGCGAGGCCTCCTGGGTCAACTACGTCAACATGCCGGGAACACCTGCCACCCTGGCCTGGACCGGCGGCTGGGCACTGGGCGGGGCCCAGACCGGGGACATGGCCGCGGCCCTGCGCCCTTCAAGCCCCGACGCGCTGGTCATCCTGGCCGGCACCAATGACCTGGCCCACGGCACCAGCCACACCAGGATCGCGGAGAACCTGGTCAGGATCGCACGCATCGTGCGGGCCCCGATGGTGCTGCTGAGCAGCATCCCGCCACGCGACGACGCGGTGGCTGCCACGGTCGACTACAACGATTTCCTGCGCACGCTGGCCGGCGAGCGCGGGTGGATGTACGTGGACGCCTCGGCCGGGCTGCGCAGCGAGGCCGACACCTTCCTTCCGGGGCTCAGCGACGACGGGGTGCATCCCAATGTGGAAGGCGCGCGGATCCTGGGTGCGGCCATCGGCCAGGCGCTGACCACCAAGCCCATGCAGGCCATCGCGGACACGGCTGGGGTCGAACCTCTAGGCTAGGAACCATGCGTTCCCCCATCGACAGCTACCTCGCTGACCTGTATGCCGACCTGCTGAGCCTCACCTCCGGGACCCCCTACCAGGGCATTCCCGCGATGGCCAACGCCGATCCCTCGAAGTTCGCCATTGCCATGGCCACCGTCGACGGCCACGTGTACCAGGTCGGGGATGCGGAGATGGAATTTACCATCCAATCCATTTCCAAGCCCTTTTCCTACGCGCTGGCGCTGGACGACATCGGGCTGGAGGCGGTGGATGAGAAGATCGACGTGGAACCCAGCGGCGACGCGTTCAACGAGATCTCCCTGGCCCGGGACAGCGGGCGCCCTGCCAACGCCATGATCAACGCCGGGGCCATTGCCACGATCTCGCTGATCCGGGACACCGACGCCCCGCGCTTTGAACGCATCCTGGGACACTTCTCGGCGGCAGCCGGGCGGAAGCTGGAACTGAGCGATTCCATCTACGCCTCGGAGGCGCTCACCGGGCACCGCAACCGCGCGCTGGCCCACCTGTTGCGTTCCTTCGACATCATCGAAACCGATCCGACCCCGGTGCTGGAGGACTACTTCCGCGCCTGCTCGGTCATGGTCAACACCCAGGACCTGGCCATGATGGCCGCGACCCTGGCCAACGGCGGCACCCAGCCGCGCACCGGGGTGCAGGCCATGAGCAAGGAGGCGGTCCAACGCACCCTGTCGGTCATGACCACCTGCGGGATGTACGACGATGCCGGGGCGTGGATTTCCGCCGTGGGGCTGCCTGCCAAGTCGGGGGTCGGCGGCGGGCTGATTGCCGTGCTCCCGGGCCAAATAGGCCTGGCCATCTACTCCCCCGCCCTCGATGCCCACGGTTCCTCGGTGCGCGGGGTCGCCGCCAGCGAGCGCATCAGCGCCGACATGGGGCTGCACTTCGTGCGCGCCGCACGCCTGGGCCGCTCGGTGATCCGCGACCACTACGACATCACCGACGCCCCGTCCTACACCCGCCACAGCGATGCGGCCAACCGGCTGCTGGCCGAGTGCGGCGAGCGGGCGCACATCATAGAGCTGGCCGGGGACCTGCTTTTTGCCGGCACCGAGTCCATGGTGCGCGAGGTCAGCGGGCTGGAACCTTCAGTGGAACTGGTGATCCTGGATTTGCGCCGGGTCGACGAGATCGACCGGATTGCGGTGCAGATGATCCACCAGCTGGGCCGGGAGCTGGAGGCCGAGGGGCGCACCCTGGCGCTGGTGCAGGAAAAGGACTTTGAGCCGCTGGAATCGTTGCGCTGCTTCCCCAGCCGCAACGACGCGGTGGAGTGGGCCGAGACCACGTTGCTGCAGCGCCACGGCAGCGACGACCTGGTGCCCAGCGAGGTCGCGGTCTGTGACTTCGCGGCGCTGGCGCCGCTGGACGCAGCCGACATCGCACTGCTCGAATCCCTGATGGAGGAGAGCCGGATCGAGGACGGGCGGATCATTCGCCGGCCCGGCCAGGAATTCGGCGGCGTGTATTTCATCCTCAGCGGCAAGGTGGTCACCTCGACCCTGCAGAACGGCAAGCCGGTGCGGCACGCGACGCTTTCGGCAGGCATGACCTTTGGCGAGATCGCCCTCGGCGGCGAGGGCGAGCAGACCACCCGGGTCACGTCTGTGGGACGGTTGCACCTGAAGGTGCTTTCCGCTGCGTCGATTGCCAAGCTGGAGGCCGATGACCCGGGGACGGCATTGCGCTTCTGGAAGGCGGTTGCGCGCGATGCCTACACCCGGGTCGAAGCAAACATCAAGGATTCGAACTTCCCGCTGCACTAAGTCCAAGCGCCAGTAGGATGGATCACGCCGGATTGGATTGAGCGCTATTTCAATTCACCGCATGGGCACGCATCCAACCGACCCGCCCGATGGGTTCGGGGCAACTGGCCAACAAGCTCTACGCTTGGATGCATGGGCAAGGAATTGAATGTCCCGTGGGACGACGGAAACCTCACCGCTCTGCTTGATGAAGCGGAGAGTCCAGACGCGTTCCTGATCCTGGCCCACGGCTCCGGTGCCGGCAAAGACCACGACTTCATGTCCGGCTTCGCTCGGGCCGTCGCCCAGAAAGGCATTTCGGTACTGCGCTTCAACTTCCCGTACATGGATGCGGGCAAGAAGTTCCCCGACCGGGGGCCTGTTGCAATCACTGTGTGGAAACGGGTGCGCGAGTGGGTCGGCTCCAATCTGTCCGGCGAACTTGCGGTATTCACTGCAGGCAAGTCATTTGGCGGTCGCGTGGCCGCCATGGCCGCCGCCGAGGGCATGGCCACCCGGTCGCTGATCTTTTTGGGCTACCCGTTGCATCCACCAAAGAAGGAGGACAAGCTACGCGACAAGCACCTCTATCCATTGCAGGTGCCGATGCTCTTCCTCGAAGGCACCCGCGATCCCTTCGCAAATCCGGAAATCATGACCCGTGTGGTCTCCGGACTGAACCAAGACAGCGAACTCGTCTGGTTCGAGGGTGCCGATCACTCCTTCAAGGTTGCCCGCTCCGGTCGCACCGGTTCCGAAGACGGTGCCGGGCTCGCCGAAGCCACCGCAGATTTCATCCGCAGACAGCTGGCTAAGGACTAGTTCAGCAACCACCGCTGAACCACCCCTGTGGTTTTCGGGCTGAGTCTGGTTCCTCTCAGGTGACAACACTCACCCTGCAAATTACCGGGGGCACCCCCAGAAAGCACGGAGACCAGCTGTCGCCGGCGTCCCACCCGTCACCGGAACCGAAATGACGGTGGGTCGGTGCTAGGTTCAAAGACAAGCCAAGGCAAAGGAGCACCCACCTCGTGTTTTTCCTCGATCAGGACCTGATCTATTCCGCATCCGACCTCGTGGTGGCGGCCACCTGCGAGTTCGCCTCGCTGAGCAAGCTCGATGAGCGCCTGGGGCGCAGCGCCAAGGCCGACTTCGGGCCCGACGAGATGCTCGAGCGGACCGCGGTGCTCGGCGACGCCCACGAGCACAGGGTCCTGGAAGAACTGCGCGAGCAATTCGGCGACTACGACCCGTCCACAGGCCGCGGCGTCAAGATGCTCGCCGCCGGGGTCCGCGGGGATCGGGCCTCGCTGGAGCAGGCACACGAGGAAACCCACCAGGCGCTGCTCAAGGGCGCCGACGTGGTGTTCCAGGCGACCTTCTTCGACGGGGAATTCGTCGGTTTTGCCGACTTCCTCGTCCGCGAATCCGACGGCTCCTACGCGGTGTGGGACACCAAGCTGGCCCGCCATGCCCGCGTCACCGCCCTGCTCCAGCTGGCTGCCTACGGCGACCAGCTCATCACCGCCGGGATCCCCGTCGCCGCGAAGACCACATTGGTGCTCGGGGACAAGACACACTCGGTGCACCAGATGCACGAGCTGCTTCCGGTGTTCAAGGACCGCCGGGCCCGCTTCAAGGCCCTGACCTCCGCCCACCGTGCGGGAAGCGACCCTGTCATCTGGGGCCATGACGGCATCGGCGCCTGCGGGCGCTGCGACTACTGCGCCGAACAGGTCTCCGCCCATCGCGATCTGCTGCTGGTAGCCGGCATGAGCACCGCCAAGCGCAGGAAGCTCATGGAAGCCGGAATCACCACCATCGACGAGCTCGCCGCTTCCAACGCCAAGCCCCGCGATGCGCACCACAAGCTCGCCGAGCAGGCCCGCATGCAGGTCGGGCTCGGGGCCAGCGACGGAACCATCGGCGGGGTCGCCTACAAGGTCAGTGCCACCCAAACCATTTCCCGGCTCCCGGAACCCAATGCCGGGGACATCTTCTTCGACTTCGAGGGCGACCCGCTGTGGCAGGATCCCTTTGACGAGTCCTGGGGACTGGAATACCTCTTCGGGGTCATCGAGATCGACAGCCACGAACCGGTGTTCAAGCCGTTCTGGGCCCATTCCCGGGCCGAGGAGCGCAAGGCCTTCACCGACTTCGTGGCCTATGTCGAGGCGCGGCGGGCGATCTTCCCGCAGATGAAGATCTACCACTACGCGCCCTACGAGAAGAGCGCGCTGCGGAACCTGTCGTTGCGACATGTGGTCGCCGAGGACACCATCGACCAATGGTTGCGCGACGGACTGCTGGTGGACCTCTACGACACGGTCCGCCATTCCCTGCTGATCTCCGAGCGCTCCTATTCCATCAAGAAGCTCGAACCGCTCTACATGGGCGAGCACCTGCGCGGCGGGGACGTCAAGGACGCCGGCGCCTCCGTTGTCGCCTACGCCAAATACTGCGAGCAGCTGGACGTCGATGATGCCGAGGCCGGGCGGATCCTGGAATCCATCCGCGACTACAACGAATACGACTGCCTCTCGACGTTGCGGCTGCGCGACTGGCTGATGGGCCTGGTCCCGCACGTACCTCGCACCGAATGGGTGGACGAGGCTGCTTTGCCCGGGGTAGATGACGTCGAGCCCAGCGCGGAGGAAATCGCGCTGCGCGAGTATCTCGAATCCCTGCCGCAGGACCGGGCGCTGTCCAACGACGAGCGGGCCATCGCCATGGTTGCCGCCGCCACCGGCTACCACCGCCGCGAGGCCAAGCAATTCTGGTGGGAGCACTTCGACCGGCTTGATGCGCCCTTCGAGGCCTGGGCGGAGACCCGCAACGTCTTCGTGGTTGACGATGCCCAGGTCGTGGAGGATTGGCACAAGCCCACGGCCCGGGCCCAGGTGGAAACCCGGGTCACTGAACTGACCGGCGCCATGGCCGAGGGGTCGGACTTCCGTGTCGGCAGCTCCTGGTTTGCCATGTATGCCGATCCCCTGCCCCCGGAGCTGGAGCCCAGCAACGCGCAGCGGGCAGGGCTGTTCAATGCGGTGGTGCGGGAGAACGAGGACGGCCTCGTCATTGCCGAGAAATCCAGCAAGAAGGTGGCCCCCTTTGGTACCCTGCCGGTGGCGCTGACCCCCGACCAGCCCATCAACACCACTTCCCTGCGCGAGGCCCTGGCCGAGTTGGCGCGGACCGTTGGCGGCGCCCTGCCCTCCCTGCCCAGGCACCCGGGCATCGACATCCTGCGCAAGGCGGCCCCGCGTTTCAAGACCCTCGATGCCCCGCCGATCCCGGCGCTCATTGATGGGAAGGCCAACATCGTGGGGGCCATCATCGAGGCCCTGAACGACCTGGACCATTCCTACCTTGCCGTCCAGGGTCCCCCGGGCACGGGAAAGACCTTCGTGGCATCCCATGTCATTGCAGCCCTGGTGAAGCAGGGCTGGAAGGTCGGGGTGGTGGCACAATCCCACGCGGTGGTGGACAACGTGCTCACCAAGGCCATCACCGGGGCCGGGGTGCACCCGGAGCAAGTCGCCAAGAAACTGAAAGCCGGGGACAAGACCGAGGTCCCATGGTCGGGCACCACCGACGATGCGGTGGAGGAACTGCTCAACTCGGATCAGGGTGCGCTGATCGGCGGCACCGCCTGGACCATGACAGGCAAGCGCGTCCCCGAGGGTTCCCTCGATCTGCTGGTCATTGACGAGGCCGGTCAGTATTCGCTGGCCAACACGCTGGCTGTCTCCCGGGCAGCAACCCGCCTGCTCTTGCTGGGTGACCCGCAGCAGCTGCCGCAGGTCACCCAGGGGTCCCACCCTCAGCCGGTGGACGAGTCGGCGCTGGGCTGGCTCAGCGCCGGGCACCCCACGCTGCCCGAGGAGCTGGGCTATTTCCTGGCCGATTCGTGGCGCATGCACCCGGATTTGTGCGCCAAGGTCTCCGCGCTGAGCTACGAGTCCAGGCTGCAGTCGGCCTCCGCCGCATCCAAGCGCTCACTCTCCCAGGTCCCCGCCGGAGTGTCCACGGTGCTGGTGGAGCACCGCGGCAACACCACCCAGTCCCTGGAGGAAGCGCACGAGGTCATCCACCAGGTGCGCGCCCACATGGGGCTTTCCTGGGTCGGCGGCGAATCAGAGGCCCCGCGGCCCCTGCTGGCCGAGGACATCCTGGTGGTCGCCGCCTACAACGCGCAGGTAAACCTGCTGCGCGCCGAGCTCGACGAGGCAGGCCTGGAGGACGTCAAGGTCGGCACGGTGGACAAGTTCCAGGGCCAGGAGGCCCCGGTGGTCATCGTCTCCATGGCGTGCTCCTCGGCGGACGACGCGGCCCGCGGCATTGACTTCCTGCTGAACCGCAACCGGATCAACGTTGCCGTCTCGCGCGGGCAATGGCGCGCCGTCATCGTCCGCTCCCCCGCGCTCACGCACTTCCTGCCCGGCACCCCTGCGGCATTCGCGCAGCTCGGGGCGTTCCTGGCCCTGGGGTCCTGAGCCGGCCGGCTGACCAACCCGGCGGCGCCCCCAGGGATTCATGTCCGGTTCGCCGGCGCGACACGTCCGTTGGAGAAGATTGGGCATGAGCATTTCACATGCACCGCTGGACAGCCGCATCTTCGCCACCCAGCCTGTCGCCATGCGCGCCCTGGCCGTCGAACTGCGGCGCAACCCCCGCGCGTCCGCGGCCACGTGCTCCCCATTGGCATCCACCCGCCTCGGAGCGCATTCGTTGGTTCCGGGCAAACGCCGCCAGGACGGTGCCCTTCACCTGGATATTGCCGCGGGAACGACCAGCGTCGAAGCGAGCAACTGCCCGACGACCATTACGAAGTGATGCGCGGTGATGGCCGAGCGCGCCACACCGCATGCTAGAAATGAACCCATGACAACGCGTGTACTTGCAGGCAAGAACGTCAATCCCCTGGGCTTCGGGGCCATGAACATCGCCCATGGCTACTCGGATTTCCCCACCGACCAGGAGGCCGGGCGGCTGCTGCACGCGGTGCTCGATGCCGGGGTCGACCACCTTGACACAGCAACCCTGTACGGCGGGCACCGCAGCGAAAACCTGATTGGGCAGCACCTGAAACAGCGCCGCGGCGAGTACCTGCTGGCATCCAAGGGCGGGCTCGCGCTGGTTGATGGCCGCGGGCAGATCGACGGGCGCCCCGAAACCCTCCGGGCCCAGGTCGATGCCTCGCTGCAGCGCCTGCAAACCGAGCGCATCGACCTGTACTACCTGCACCGCCTCGACCCGGAGGTCCCGGTCCAGGACTCGGTGGGAGCCCTGGCCGACGCCGTGGCGCAAGGGAAGATCGGCGGCATCGGCCTGTCCGAGGTCTCGGTTTCCACGCTGCGCGCCGCCCACGAGGTCCATCCGATCGCCGCGGTGCAAAACGAATACTCGTTGGCCACCCGCAACCCCGAGCTGGGCATGGTGGAGGCCTGCGCCGAACTGGGAACCGCATTCGTGGCCTTCTCGCCGCTATCCCGGGGCTACCTGTCGGGCAGCCTGCGTGGCATCGACTCGCTGTCGGAAGGCGACATGCGGCATCACATGCCGCGCTTCAGCGAGGAATACTATCCACACAACCTCGAGCTGGTCGACAGCCTCGCGCAGCTGGCCACACGCCTGGGGACCACTGCCGCGGCGCTCTCGCTGGCCTGGGTGCTGGCGCAGGGGGACCACGTCCATGCCATCCCTGGAACCAAGAACCCCGGCCACTTCGCCGAGAACCTCGGCGCTCTACAGCTCGCGCTTTCCCCGGCCGAGCTGGCGGAGGCCGGCGAGATCATCAACCAGTCCACGATTGCCGGGGCGCGCTACAACGTCCACCAGCAAAAGACCATCGACAGCGAGGAATTCCAGGCCGCAAACTAGGCCCGGTCAACTACTTCGATTTGGCCGATCCGGGTCGATGACATCCTGGGGCCGGCCCGATGGAGGTCGGGTCGTATTGGCTCGGGGGAATATGGGGCGGCGGGACGCACCCGGAGAAGACCAGTCCCGAGGCCGCCAGCAGTGCGACGGCGGCTGCCGGTCGGATACGTGGTTTCATCGCTGTCCCCTCCCAAATATCCCGGGCCTGCAGGAAAATCCATCCCTCGGCCCGGTCACCGGTGTGGTTCAACCGACCTTACCGGGCTGGGGGTGGCCCCTAAATCGGCGCGCCGATGGACTAGGATTGTTTGGTCAATCCCCAGCAAAAGGACCGTGATGCGACCTACCCACCAGGCGAGCCCGCTGTGGAGTCAGACGCAACAATTCAGGTCGTCCGCCGCCTGGAAATTGCTCTCCACCGCGCCCTGGGCCGTGGCCTTCCTGCGCGCCGAATTCACCAGCGCCAAGCCCCGCGTGGGGCTGGAGGTCTTCCACGCCTCCCTCGAATCCTTCCTCAAGGTCGTGCGCTCCGAGGACCCGGGTTTCAACGACTCGATGGGCGCCGCCCAATACGCGGACACCTGGGTGCGCAGCCAGTTCCTGGCCCGCCCGCTGGTCGACGGGCACTTCGTCTACGAACCCACCGCGCAAACCGCCCGGGTGCTGAAGTTCCTCTCCGATTTCTCCGGGGACCGGACCAACCTGAACTCCTCGCGGCTGAACACCCTGCTGACCTCTCTCGAATCTCTGGCCCACGAGACGGATCCCGACCCGGCAGCACGCATCCGCGCCTTGGAGGCGGAGATCGCCCAGCGCCAGGAAAAGATCGCTTCCCTGCGCGACGGGACCTCCCCGGCGGTGCTGCCGCGCGAGGGCGCGCTTGCCGCCACCCGCTCGGTGCTCGACATGGCCTCCGGGTTGCCTGCCGACTTCAAGCGCATGCGCGACGGGGTCCAGGAAATGCTCCACGCCCTGCGCGGGGAAATCATGGAATCCTCCTCCGTCAAGGGCGTCGCGGTCGGCGCGGTGCTGGAGGGCGACAAGCAGCTGCGCAGCACCCCGCAGGGCGAAACCTTCCGCGGCTTCACCGAGTTCCTGAACTCCCCCGAAGCCCAGGCACGCTTCCGCGAGGCCGTCAATGAGGTCCTCGAGCGCGACTTCGTGGACGCACTGGACGCCCAGGAACGCCATACGCTGGCCAACCTGCTGCGAGAATTGCGCCGCCAGGCCACCGAGGTCCACCAGTCCTACGGACGGCTCTCCGAATCGCTTCACGCCTACGTGCAATCGGCCGAGTTCAAGGAAGCCGCCATCCTGCGCGAGGCGGTGCGGGCTGCGGAAGTCGCCGTGTCTTCCTCCCGCGCCCTGCATTCGCGCACGCCGGTGGCCCCAATCAGGCTCTATGCCCCGCGCTTCACCTCGATTGCGGCCCTGGGCATCTACGACCCCGACGAACATGTCGCCCCTCCGAAGCTGGCAGCCCCGCCGCCGCTGTCGATCGCCGACATCCGCCGCACCCCCTCCACCCCGGGCCCCAACATCCCGGCGCTGAAGAACGCGATCGCCGCTTCCCGCCTCAAGTCCGGCGGATCCGCGGGCCTGCGCGAAACCTACAACAGCCTCGGCGACGAACACCGGCACCTGAACACCATCAGGTACCTCATCGAAACGGCCCGCAACGGCGGGGACCACATCGACGAGTCCACCCTCGAGGAAATCAGCTTCACCCAGGTCGACGGCGCCACCCGCACAGCGTTGGTGCCGGCCATGAGCTTCACGAAGGATCCCGCATGAGCAGTTCACTTCCCACCGGCGCCGTCGACGAACGCCGCCTCTTTGAGGGCGACACCGGCTCCTTCGAACTGCCGCTGCGCCAGCTGCTGGTGCGCCTGCTGCGCGGCCCCTACTTGGACGGGGTCGCCGAGCCGCGGCTCTGGCAACTGGTGCTGGACCGGCGGGCCGACATCGCCGCCTATGTCGCCGAGATCTTCCTGGTGCTCGAGGTCGATGCCGGCCGCAAGATTGCTTTGCTCAGCCCGGTGGACCTGGAGGCCGCGCACACCACCGCGATCGCCCCGCGCCGCGCCCTGAAACGCGAGGAAACCCTGCTGGCCCTGCGCCTGCGGCTGCTGCTCGAACGCCATGCCGGCTCGGGCACCGACGCTGTCATCACCCGGGAAGCCGCGCGGGAAATCCTGCTGGAGCACCGCTCCCCCGGAGACACCGATGACAAGAAGCTCGAAGAGAACACCGATGCAGCACTCACCAGGCTGCTGAACCTCAAACTCATCCTGCCCACGGAGCTGAGCGACGAGTACAAGGTCTCAGGCGCCCTTGCGTTGGCATTGCCCTTCGCCACGATCGAGGAAATCCCCGAGTACATCAAGGCCATTGAGCGTGTGGGCACCGAAGACACCGAAGAATTCGAGCTGGAGACAGAAGAGCTATGAGCATCGAAATGACCCTCCCGCTCTCCGACGCGATCAATCCCGGCCAGCACCGGTTGACCCAGATCCAGGTCATCAACTGGGGAACCTTCCACGGCCGGCACACCCTCTACGTGGACCGGGCGGGAACCCTGCTCACCGGACACCCCGGCGTGGGCAAGTCAACCCTGTTCGACGGCATCGGGCACATCTTCCATGCCGCCCCGCGGCTGAACGAGTCCGCGCACGAGGCCTCCACCCGCAAGGACCGCCGCACCACCTACTCCTACATGCGCGGGCGCCGCTTCAAGACCGAGGCCGGGACGCTGTACCAGCGCCCGGGCGCCACGTGGAGCGCCTTGGCCCTGGTGTACGAGGACGGGCTGGGCTCGAATGTCTGCATCGGCGCGATCTTCGACCTGCCCGCCAACGGCCTGGAGGGCCAGGTCGGCAAGCACTATGTCATGGGAGACCGGGTACTGGACACCGCGGCCCTGGAGGAGCACGGGGCACGCCGCTTCACCCCCTCCTCGCTGCAGAAGTCGCTGCCCGGCTTCGAGGCCTTTGACGTGCACCGCTCCTTCGCCGAGAAGTTCCGCCGCCGCCTGGGCATCGATAATGACAAGGCGTTCTCCCTGCTGCGCACCCTGCAGAACGGCAAGGGCCTGGACAAGGGCGTGAACCAGTTCTTCCGCTACGAAGTGCTGGAAATCCCCGCGACAATGAAGGCCGCCAGCGGCGCCATTGAGGATTTCTCCCACCTGCGCGGCATCCACCGCCAGCTGGAGGAGGCCCGCGCCCAGCGCGACGCGCTGGCTTCGGTGCCCGAGCAGAAGCGGCGCCACGATGAGCTCACTGCAGAACTCTCCACGCTCAACTCCTTGGTCACCGGCCAGCTTCCTGCATTCGGCGCCCAATTGGCCACGCGGGCACTGCGGGGCGAGACCGCCATGCTCACCGCCGCGGTCGAGGCCAACGCGGCACTGATCGAGGAAAGCGGCGTCCGCAAGGGCACGCTGGAAACCAAGGTGGCTTCGCTCACCGAGCAGCACGAGGCCGGCGGCGGCGCCGGACTGGCGGTGCTGGAGCGCGAAGCCGATGCCGCCCGCAAGAACCTGGCCGACCGCGAGGAGGTGCTGCGCACGCTGCGGGAGAACTTTGAGGCAGTGGGACTGAACTTCACGTTCACCGCCTCGGGACTGCAGGCCATGCGCCGGCAGGCTGCGGTCAGTGCCGAAAACCTTGCCTCGATTGCCAAGGACGCGCGCACCATGGAATACGAGGCCATGGCCTCCGTGATGAACCTGAAGGACCGGGCCAACAAGCTCCGGCTCCAGATCGATTCCTACGCCAAGCGCGGCTCCAACATCGATGACAGGTCCATTGCCGCCCGCCGCGCCATCGCTGCGTCCACGAAGCTGGACATCGAGGACCTGCCCTTCGCCGGCGAGCTGATCGATCTCTCCCCTTCCCACGGCCAGTGGCGGCCCTCTGCCGAAAAGGCCCTGCGTTCCTTGGCCACCACCCTGCTGGTGCGCGGAGAGGACATCAAGTCCGTCACCCGCGCCATCGATTCGCTCTCCGGGCTGGGCCGGATCCGCTGGATGGATATTTCCAAGACCCCGCGCGAGGTCGTCGCCGGTCCCGGGGACCTGGTGGGCAAGCTTGACTTCAAGCATTCTCCGGCCGGCACCTGGCTGCGCGCCAAGATCGCCGCCGACTACCCGCTGGCCTGCGTCGAATCCGACGCCGGGTTGCACGTGCACGACAAGGCCATTTCCCTGGCCGGAACCATCAAGACCGGTTCGGGGACCTTCGAGCGCGATACCCGCCCGGTGGCGGCTTCCGACTACCTGCTCGGCTTCACCAACGCGGAGAAGATCTCCGAGCTCGAGACCAAGTTGGCGAAGCTCGAGGCCGAAACCACCCGCGCCGCGTCGGTGGCCGATGACCGCTCCGCTGCCAAGGACCAGTTGGCGGCCAAGCTGGCGCTGCTGGGAACCCTTGCCAGCGACGACCGCAGCTTCGCTTCCCTGGATGCCTCAGGGGCGTTGAATATCCTGCAGGATCTCGAGGCGCGCATGGCCGAGGCGCTGTCCCAGTCCGGGGACCTCTCGCACGTGCGCCGTTCCCTCGAGGCGGCACGTGCCGAGCTCGAGGAATGCGTGGGCACCCTGGCCGTGGCCCGCGCCGAGGCCACCACGCTGTCCGCGGCGCTTCAGAAGGCACAGACGGCGCTGCGTGCTGCCGCTGTGCGCGACACGGCGACAGAGGACTGGGCCGCCGAAAAGCTGGCCGCCAGCGAACAGCTGGCACCGCTGGTCAAGCGCCTGGACGAGGGTGCCCCGGTGGGCACCTCCGAGTTGGAAGCCGCGCTGAACGCGCTGGCCCTGTCCCTGTCCGAGTCCGGGGCGGAGCTCAAGCGCGAGGCCTACACGCTGGAGGCCTCGCTGAAGGACACCTTCCGGGCCTTTGCCCGGGAGTTCGGCAATTCCGCCGCAGTATCCTTTGGCACCTCGGTGGAGGCCGCCGAGCACTATGTCGCCCTGCACCAGGGCATCATCGAGCAGGGGCTGCCGCAGCACGAAGAGGAGTTCCGCGAGTACTTCTCCAACCGCTCCTACGAGCGCTTCTCGGACCTGTTGCAGTTGCTGGAAGAGGAACGCCGGTCGATTGCCGAGCGCATCTCACCGCTGAACCAGATCCTCGCCGATGTCACCTTCGAGCACGGGTCCAAGCTGGCCCTCGAGGTCGCCACGACGGTCCCCGACGAGGCGCGGGCCTTCCGCCAGGCGCTGAAGGAGGCCCTGGCCGGTGCGTATTCCTCGCGCGGTGCCGGCACGCTGAGCGAAAGCTACAAGGCGCTCGAGGCGTTGGTGGATGCGCTGGATGATTCCTCGCGCGCCGCCTGGCGCGACACCGTGCTGGACGTGCGCCAGCACGTGACCATCAGCTGCAACGAGCACAAGCCCAACGGGGAAGTCGAGACCGGGCTGGAGCCCGGCACGCTTTCGGGCGGCGAGGGCCAGCGGTTCACCTCCTTCATCATGGGCGCCGCCCTGGCATACCAGCTGGGCTTCGCCACCGCCGGGTTCACCGCCTACGGCACCGTGATGATCGATGAGGCCTTCATCCAGGCGAACTCCGAATATGCAGCGGCGGGCATCAACGCGCTGCAGGAATTCGGGTTCCAGCTGCTGCTGGCCGCACCGGAGGACAAGATCGATTTGTCCCGGCACCTGGGTTCGGTCTGCGACATCATCAAACACCCCGAATCGAACGTCTCCGGGTTCGTGGCCTCGGGCCGCTCCCCGGCCGTGGCCACGAGCATCATTTTGCGATAGCACCTCACAAAATGGTCAGGCGACACGTTTACAAGGTGTGGAGATGACAACGAACCCCGCCTTCGAATTGGTGGTGCGCAGGCACGGCACCTCTGTGCTGCGCATGTGCACCGCCCTGCTGGGACCGGGACCCGATGCGCAGGATGCCTGGAGCGAAACGTTCCTGGCTGCCCTGCGCGCCTACCCGTCACTGCCCAACGGTGCCAACCTCCAGGCGTGGCTCATCACCATCGCCAGGCACAAGGCCATCGACATCCTGCGGGCCAACCACCCCGTGCCCACCGAGCATTTCCCGGAAACCGTGGTGCCGCCCGAGGGCCTGGGGCAGCTGGAGCTGCTCGAATCCCTGGGCTCGCTGAGCGAGCTGCAACGCAAGGTGATCGGCTACCACTACCTGCTCGGGTTCCCCTACGCGGACATCCCGGCATTTCTGGGCGGCAGCGCCGCCTCCCTGCGCAGGGCCGCCGCGGACGGCATCAAGGCCCTGCGCAAACTTCACACCGATGCGGAGGAAACACCATGAGCGAACTGGAAATGCTAAAGAAGAACCTGGCCGAGCGCGCCGCCGCCGAGGGACTGCTGGATGTCTCCTACCGGTTGGTGGACTCCCCGCTGGGACAGTTGCTGCTCGCGGCCACCGAACAGGGCATGGTGCGCGTCGCCTTCGCCCGCGAGGGCTTCGACACGGTCCTGGATTCCCTGGCCGCCAAGGTCGGGGTGCGGATCCTCGAGCGCCGCGCCCCGCTGGATGCGGCGGCGCGGCAGCTGGAGGAGTACTTCGCCCACCTGCGCTCCGGGTTCGAGCTGCGGCTGGACCACCGGCTCAGCAGCGGATACCGGCTGGAAGTGCAGCTTGCGCTTCCCTCGATCGCATATGGGCACACCGTCAGCTACAAGGAACTGGCCCTGGCCACGGGCCGTCCGGCGGCGGTGCGTGCGGTGGGAACGGCGTGCGCCACCAACCCGCTGCCGATTGTGGTCCCCTGCCACCGGGTGCTGCGCAGCGACGGGGGCCTCGGCGGATACCTCGGCGGGATGGATGCCAAGCGGGTCCTGCTTGATCTCGAGCAGGACCCGCTTGGCTAGTCGGTTTTGCTAGGCGCCGGTCACCGATGACATGGCCCGTGTGCCGGAGTCGTGGTAGCCGGCATGGGCGGTGTTCAGCTCGGAGCGGCGCACGGCCAGGACCGTGACGTCGTCCGGATTGCTGCCTCCGGATGCCAGCCGCTTGACGGCGTCCACGATGCCCTGGGCCGAGTCGGCGTTGCATGCCAGCTTGGCGACCTCGGCAACGGCGGCCAGCGTGCCGTCGTAGAGATCCAGCACCCCGTCGCTGATGCTCACGATCATGTCCCCCGGGGCGAGGGTGATCTCCCGGGACGTCCACGTTGCATCGGGCATCAACCCGACGGGCATTTCGCGCGAAGACAATCGCTCCCAGGTCCCGTTGGCGCGGACCAGCAGGCTCAGTCCGTGTCCCGCATCGGAGAAGACGACCCTGCCGTCCGCCGCGCGGAGCCTGGCGTGGAAGAGGGTGGCGAACGCCGCCGCCTGGCTCAGCTCGGTGGCCAGGCAGTCTGAAGTCAGCATCAGTGCCTTCACCGGATCCTCGCTGTTGCGCGAGCTGCGGATGACTGCACGGGTGGTTGCGGCAATCATGCCGGCTCCGGCACCCTTGCCCATGACGTCCCCCAGGGTGAAGCCGAGGCCACCATCGATGGCATACCAGTCGAAGAAGTCCCCGCCGACGGCCTTCGAGGGGATACAAGCACCGGCGGTTTCATAACCGGCCAAGAGTGCCGCCTCCTTGGGCAGGAGGAACTTCTGGATTTGCGCGGCCCGGCTTAGTTCCTCCGAGGCCGCGGTGGCCTCTTGGCGGGCGGTGCCCAAATGCAGGCGGGCCCGTGCTGCCAGCTCGTTGATCACGGCAGCGCCGATGGCAAAGACCATGGCGTTGAAGAGGCCGCGTGCCAGCTCGTTGGGATTGTTGTCGGGTTTGGCTCCGAGGATAAAGGGCACAAGGACCGTCAATATGGTTCCGAGGACGGCGTAGACCACGTAGCGGCGTCCGGGCCTGGCGGCGAACCAGAGCATCGGCAGCAGCAGGATGGCGGCAAAAATGGAGTGCGACTCCCCGGTGCCATGGCGCAGCAGGCCTACGGCGATGAAGTCCAGCGCGGGCACGATGGTGGCCAAGCGCAACAGCGCCGGGCGGCCGAAGATCCCCGCCAGCACGGTAGTTACGGCAACCAGGACCAGCCCTGCGAGGAGGGAGAGAGCGTTGCTGATTTCCACCGTCGGGACCAAGGCGGCCATGAGCGCAGCGGCGAGGAACAGCGCCGCAAACGTTAATTGCTTGCGCAGCGGCGAAAGCTCATCGAGCCCCGTCAGGATGCGTGCGGGTCCGGGGGTCATGGAAAATCTCTCCTCATGGGTGCGGTGTCGAATCCCTGGAAAGGACCCAGGTGTTGGTGCCGTCTTGTCGGGCGAAGGTGACGGTGGTGACCAGGGCGCGGATCAGGGCCAGGCCGCGCCCCGACTCCGCTTCCGGCCCGGGCATCCCCCGGGCCTCGGTATCCAGCTGGGGGTCGGTGGCGCCGAAGGCGCTGATCTCCGCCCGCAGGCTTTGGGTCCTGACGCTGATCTCCACGCCCAGGTCCACGGGCGTCGGGAACTCCGGCAGGGCGTGCAGGACGACGTTCGAGGCGGCCTCGATCACCGCGGTGGCAAAGGTCATGCGGTCCACATCCGGGATGAAGGGTGCATCGGCCCACAGCTCGTCGAGCAGGACATGGACAGCTTCGATGGACGCGGGGACGGCCTGGTCACGGAAGCTGCGGAGGGCAATCGGCTCATTCATTCCCGAAAGCCTCCTCGGCAGAGGCGTACGAGGTCAGCACCCGGTCCATGCTGGTCAGTTCCAGGACCATCTGCACCTGGGGCTGGACGGCCGCGATGCGCAGGTCCCCGCCCGCCTGCCGGGCCGTCTTCAGGCATCCGATGAGCGCACCGAGTCCGGAGGAATCCATGAAGGTGGTCTGGGCCAGGTTGACGACGATGCGGTTCGAGCCGGAGGCCACGACCTCGCCCACGTAGGACCTGAGGTTGGGTGCGGAGACCATGTTCAGCCTGCCGGAGGCCAGCACCTCCGTGTAAGACCCGTTGGCCTTGTGACTAAGCTCCATCGAGGTTCCTTTCAGTTTTCAACCGGGGATTCCGGCGACGCGTTCTTGGGATCGGACTAATTCTCGCCGGGCGAATAGCCCCGGTATCGCACGGCCTTGTACAGGACACTGAGCACAAGCAGGTCGAAAACGACCCAGGCGACGTTGACAAGCGTACCGACCGGTTCGGCCAAACCCGTGGCAAGGCGCACGATTCCGACAACGGCGGCAAGCGCCAGGAGAACGGCCACCGTGATCTGCGGCCGGATCAGGCTCCAGCGGGGCCCGTCTTCCTGGCGGGCCTTCGGGGTGACCGCGAACGAGAGGGGACGACCGAACCAGACGTTTCGTGCGGCAGTGGTGCAGGCCTTGATCCACGTCGGGAACAGCGCCAGGCTGTATTGCTGGCCCCGCCACGTGGGGATGCCATGTCCGGCGACGGCAAAGAGCAGTTGGTTCACGACCATGAATGGAATGAATCGGATGAAGAAATCGGTGCTGAGGCTGGCCACCGGCAGGATGCCCAGCAGCAGGTAGATGATGGGCGCGGCGAAGTAGATGATCGCGGCGAAACCGCTGAGGTAGCTCCACATCGTGGCGAAGTACATCAGCCGCTGGCCCCACTTCAGGCCGCGCTGGGTCAGCGGATTTTCCCGCAGCAGCACCTGCATGGTCCCTTGGGCCCAGCGCAGGCGCTGGGTCATCATGGTGCCGATGTCTTCGGGGGCGAGGCCGTAGGCGAGGATCTCATGGTGGTAGACGCTCTGCCAGCCGCGGGCATGCATCCGCATGGCGGTGGCCATGTCCTCGGTCACGGAGATCGTGGCCAGCGGCATGAGCGGCTGTGCCTCGCCGACGCGCTCCACCGACAGGGCGTCGAGGACGGTCTGGACCGATTCCATGGCGCCCAACGGGGACCATTCCCGCTCCGAAAGCCGCTGTACGGCTTCGTCGGTGATTACCCTTACCCCGGCGTCCCCCACGACCGCCAGGTCCATGGCCGCGATCTCCTCCAGGTCCGCCTGCAGCGCCCGCACATCGGCCTGCACCAGGGTGCGGACCGCAGTGTCCACTTTGCGTTGGACCTCGTAGGTGATTTCGCTCAGCGACCGCCCGGACTCCAGCTGACTGACGGCATGCCGGATGGCGGCCTGAACCTCGTCCAGCATCGCACCGACCAAAGGCGAGTCGGCATCCGCGGCTTTCCGGGCCTGACGGATCGCCTTCCTGGAGGCTCCCAGGGCCCGGCGGATGCTCTTTTCGGTCTCCTGCACGTAGCCGAGCAGGCCCAGTTCCATGAGCGCCTCGCGGCGCAGCACGGCGTTCGAGCCGCAGAAGAAGGCGGCGTTCCAGCCGTCCTTGCCCTGCTGGATGGGCCCGTAGAAGAGCGGCGCCTGGCTGCCCAACGGATCGTCGTCGGGGACGTTGGTGAAGTATTGGGGGGTCTGGACCAGCGCGACCTTGCGGTTGTTGAAGTAGCCCAGCGTCTTTTCCAGGATGTCCGGTTCAGGGACCTGGTCGGCGTCCAGGATCAGCAGAAATTCGCCCGCGGTGACCATCAAGGCGTTGTTCAGGTTGCCGGCCTTGGCGTGCCGCGGCATGTTTTCCCAGTCCTCGCCGCGGGTGACGTACCCCAGTCCGTGTTCCGCCGCCAGCTTCCGCAGTTGATCCCGGTCTCCGTCGTCAAGGATCCAGGTGCTGTGCGGATGCCGGATGCGTTGGGCGGCCAACGCGGTGTTCATGACCAGCTCCAACGGTTCGTTGTAGCTGGTGATGAAAACGTCCACCGTCGCGTCCGCGGGCGGCGGCGGTGCGCCCCTCCGCTCCTTCATGCGCCACACTGTCATGCCGAACAGGGCGACGTCGATCAGGCTGTAGGTCTCGGCGGCAACCAGGGGAACGGCGATCCACCAGGCGTCCCAGTTCAGCGAGAAGGCCCAGCGCCAGGCCACATAGTTCACGCCCAGGATCAGCGTGAGGACCACCGTCAGCCTCGTCCAGAACCGTGCCATACCCAGCCTTCCAGCTGCTCCATCCGTGCGCGCGTGCCGGCGACCATGCCGGGAAGCGCCGGGCTTGCGAATCAAACCGAACATATCACGGTTGACCAGCGGCAAGGCGCCGGCTCCGGGCCGGGAGGTGCCGCGCAACGCGCAAGGTCCCCCCCAATTGCGGGGGGGCCCGTTCGCGGGCGCGGCCTGTTTAGGTTATAGCAGGGCCGCCCCAGCACCGGGGCAAGCCAGGCCCCCC